>RFIQ01000058.1 GCA_003695565.1 Planctomycetota bacterium
ATCAAGGCCCCGCCGCGTCCAGCCGTCAACTGTTTCCCACCGCCAAAACTGAGCGTAGCCAGATCGCCCATCGACCCCACCAGCCGACTACTGGGGCGCCGCGCCCCGATCGCCTGACAACAATCTTCGATCAGAACCAGTCGGTTTTTCTGGCAAATCGCATGCAGAGCATCGGTATCTTGCGTCTGCCCATGCAGGTGACTGGCGATCAAGACCTTGGCATCGGAGCAGCGTTCTATCGCCGCGAGCAAACTACCGGTGTCGAGATTCCACCCATCCCTTTGGACATCAACCAAGACGGGTCGCGCGCCGACGCGCTCAACGGCCCAGGCATTGCCTGGATAGTCGTAGGCAGCCATCAAGACGCGCTGGCCCTGGCCAACGCCCAGCCCTCGCAGGGCGATTTCCAACGCGGCACTGGCACTGCAACACAACAGGGCATGCCCACCGCCGACCAAGCTCGCGACTTGCTCGGCCAACCGGGCACTGTACTCACCCACGTAACGGCGGTGCGCTCCGCCGGCGATGGCAGCTTCTGCTGCCGTGCGAATCGCGTCGTCAACTTCTCTTAACAGGTTCTTGGTCACTTTCGATTTCGCGTTGTTACCCCAATGATTGGTGCGCAAGTCCCTCGACCCCGCAGCTCAGACACGAGATTGCTGGTTGGTGTAGTTCGTGTCGGGTGTGAAAGCAAGCTCCCCAGGCGGGGCAGGGGGGGCTAACCCGCTGGGGATTATAGCCCCGCTCGCGGGCCCGGTTACCATAAATCTGCCGAATGGGATTCGGTTAGCGGTGGGCGAGCAGATAGGGCGGCGAGGTGGCAGAGCCCTCGCCGGAAGATGCTGCAAGGCCGCAGCGCGTTGACGAATACTCACCCAGGGCCGACAATTGCCCGTCGAGCGGCGTAAATGGATACCGCCATGGCATGGCCACACTTGCCCGCTCGGGCCGGACCGCCCGCCTTGCATGGCTGTCCTCATTTTTCCAGCTTTCCTTTGGGCCACTTGCCGCACACCCGCCGCTATGGCTTGACGCAACCCTTCCAAATTCCAGGAACCGAGTCCACGATGAATTTCCTCGATTCGCAAGACCCCGAAGTCTGGGCTGCTATGCAGGCTGAATTCCAGCGTCAGCAGGACGGCTTGGAGATGATCGCCAGCGAGAACTATACCTCGCCGGCGGTGATGCAAGCTGTCGGCAGCGTGCTCACCAACAAGTACGCGGAGGGATATCCCGGGAGGCGCTATTACGGGGGATGCGAACACGTCGACACGATTGAGCGATTGGCGATATCGCGGGCATTGGAACTGTTCGGAGCTGAGGCCGCCAACGTCCAACCCCATTCTGGTTCCCAAGCGAATGCCGCTGTGTATTTCGCGTGTTTGGAACCCGGTGATACGGTGTTGGGGCTGGATTTGGCTCAAGGTGGCCACCTGACCCACGGCATGCGATTGAACATGTCCGGCAAGCTCTACCATTTCGTCTCCTACGGTGTCGACCCGGAGACGCACCGCATCGATTTTGATCAGGTGGCGCGTCTGGCCCGAGAACACCGCCCCAAACTCATCGTGGCCGGGGCCAGTGCCTATCCCCGCGAGATCCCTCATGCCAGATTTGCTGAAATCGCGGCTGACTGTGGTGCAAAACTGATGGTGGACATGGCACACTACGCCGGTTTGGTGGCGGCTGGGGTCCACGACAACCCTGTACCGGTCGCTGATTTCGTCACAACAACCACCCACAAGACCCTCCGAGGCCCACGCGCAGGCTTGATCCTCTGCCGCAAATCCGAGTTGAAGGCGGTCAACAGCGCCGTGTTTCCAGGATTGCAGGGCGGCCCCTTGATGCACGTCATCGCCGGCAAAGCGGTATGTTTGAGGGAGGCTCTTCAGCCAGAGTTCAAAGAGTATGGCCGCCGAGTGATCGAGAACGCGCAGTGTCTGGCCGATCATCTCTCGTCGGCTGGCATGCGGTTGATCAGCGGTGGGACCGACAATCACTTGATGCTAGTCGACGTGACCAGCATCGGCGTCACGGGAAAACAGGCCGAAACCGTACTCGACCACTGTGGTATCACCGTCAATATGAACATGATCCCATTCGACCAGCGCAAGCCGATGGACCCCAGCGGCATACGCATCGGCACTCCGGCCCTCACGACCCGAGGCATGGGAACGGACGAAATGAAGCGGATTGCGCAGTGGATTCACCGGGCCTTGACCAATACCGAGGATGACAAGCTGCAACTCGCAATTCGCGAAGAGGTCCGTCAATTGTGCCAGAGCTTTCCGGTGCCTGCCGCCGCGGTTGCTAGCGTTTAATCTGACATTCGAGTTGAGGAATCTGAGCCGTGAGCCGATCGTATCGCATCTTGATCGCTGATGACAATGCTGCCAATCGCGAGCTGTTGGAGGCGTTCCTGGCGCCGATCGACTGCGAGATCGAGTTTGCCGTGGATGGACAAGATACCTTGGAGAAAATCAGTAGTTTTGAACCGGATCTAGTTCTGTTGGACGTCATGATGCCCAAGTTGAATGGGTTCGAAGTCTGCCAACAGATCAAATCGAACCCCAAGACGTCTAGAATCATGGTGCTGATGGTCACCGCACTCAATGAGCTGGGGGACATTGAGCGGGCGGTCAAAGCGGGTACCGACGACTTCCTGTCGAAACCGATCAACAAGATCGAACTGCTGAAACGCGTCGAAAACATGCTGAAACTGAAGGACACGTCCGACGAGCTGGAGCGTTTGCGACAGTACATCCGCTCCATGGATAAACAGGCAGATAACGCCTAAGCCGGAACTGCCGCCCAGCGATCAAAGTTTGCCAGCCTTAACATCACGGCAATCTGGGGAACACCTGCCGATCGAATTGCCTCGCGTGAAGCGGCGCAGCCCGAAAGACCGATTCCTTTGTTCGTGCCACGCCGCTCGCTGGGGGTGATGATGGCGCTGAAGGCGATCGGCAAGGGACCCACCTGGCCGCCGTCGTTCCCAACCGATTTCCCGCTCGGAAGGGTGTCCATGACGCTGCTCAAGAGATTCTCCACGCTCCAATGGTTGGCCATTGGGGTTGCGCTCCAAAGCCTCGCGGCTACCAATCTGCCTGCCACCGAACCATCGCCAAACCGCATCACGCGCACCGTCCAAGCGATCCGGAATGCACAACCGGCTGTGGTCAATATCGAAGGGACCAAACCGGCCAATCCCACCAGCAACTACCGTGAAGCCCAACAGGTCAACGGAATGGGAGCGGGGGTCATCGTGCATCCCGAGGGATACATTCTGACCAACCAGCATGTGGTTCAGGACGTGGGCCGGATTGAAGTCACGCTGCACAACGGGCGGCAACTTCGGGCCCGGCTGTTGGCCCGAGACGCCGGCACGGATCTCGCGCTGATCAAAGTCGAATCGCGTCCACTGCCAGTGATCCCGTTGGGGACATCGTCAGATCTGATGCTCGGTGAACCGGTCATCGCCATCGGCAACCCCTTTGGCTACCGCCACACCGTAACGGAGGGCATTATCAGCGCTTTGCATCGGAACATACCTGTTAATGGTGTCCAGGAATACCCGGACTTGATCCAGACCGATGCCAGCATCAACCCCGGCAACTCGGGAGGCCCTTTGTTGAATGCCGATGGTCTGATGATCGGTCTGAATGCGGCCGTGCGGATCGGTGCTCAGGGCATCGGTTTCGCCATCCCGGTCGACAAAGCCCTGGATGTCACTGCCCAGATGGTGCGCAACCTGCGCGATACCCGGCAGGACCGGCTCTCGGCAACGACGGTCTATCAGCAGGGCGATGCTCACGTGCAGGTGACCAGCAGTCGCATGCCTCAGGTGAAAGTCGGGGATAAAATTGTCCGGCTCGATGGCCATCCCCTGCAGCATCACCTGCAACTGGAACTCGCCCTGCTCGAATCTGGCGACTCGGAGGCGTTGGAACTGGAGATCCTCCGCGACCAAGAAACGGTAGCAATCCGCCTGCCCGTTGGCACTCAATCCAAATCGCAAATCCGCTTGACCTCGACGTCCACCCCTGCCGAACGAGTCTCCCAAGTCCTGGGAATGCGGTTGCAACCGATCGATCCCGCAATGGTGCGGTCGGTCGACGATAGCTACAAGGGAGGTATGCGAGTCCTCAGTGTCTCCCGCGGCGGTCCGGCCGACCGCGCTCAAATCCGCCCGGGTGACATTCTGGTCGGTTTGCTCGAATGGCAAACTCCTAACTGGGACGACCTCGAATGGATTCTGGACTCGGATGAGCTAAGCGAAGCTGGTTCGGCCAAATTCCACATTATTCGAGGTAAGGACGTTTTTTGGGGCACTCTGGACCTGTAGACCGATCAATACTCCCTGGCAGTCCCTTCCATCCGCGGAAACCCGCACACTCCACGCATACCACGCCCACGCTGATCACCAGGAGGGAGACGGGAGGAGAAGCCCGAGGTGGCTTCTCCTCCCTCGCCGTACATGCACACTGGGTTTGCAAATCCCGCTTGAGCGGGTGGAGTTTAGGTCGGCATCGCGTCGGCGAACGTCGGTGCCGCTCGAAGGATCATGCGGCCTGACGCACCGGCTCCTTGGGAACGTACGTCCCCGCCTTGTGCCTCTCCGTGTCAAAACATTGTCCCACGACTCGTCGAATCGCAAACGGTCGCTTGCCGTCCCGTTGGTAGTACATCCGCGTATTGACTTCACCCAACAATCCAATGCTGAACAACTGGATGCTTATCAAACACATGAATGCACCAATTAACAGTAGCGGATTGTCCGTCATGTCAACGCCATAGCCCGCCTTCATCATCAACGATACCATGAGCATCGATGTGCCAGCCAGTACGAAACCCAGGCCTGCCCCGCCAAACCATCGCATAGGGCTGCTGAAATGGTCCAGCATGTACTTGACGGTGAGCAAGTCCAATAACACCCGCACCGTTCGCGATAACCCGTACTTGCTCTCGCCGAATCGCCGCTCTCGGTGATGCGTTTCCATCTCCACGCATCGCGCGCCGCGCCAATGCGCCAAGATCGGAATGAACCGGTGCATTTCCCCATACAGCTCCAATTCTTCGGCGATCTCCCGGCGCATGACTTTCAAAGTGCATCCCAGATCGTGTATGGGGAAACGTGTCACACGCGAGATTAACCAATTGGCTACCCGGCTGGGCAGTTTACGGGTCAACCATTTGTCTTGACGTTGCCGTCTCCAACCATGCACCAGGTCGTATCCTTCGGCCAGGCGGTCAAGCAGGCGCGGAATGTCCCGTGGATCATTCTGACCGTCGCCATCCAATAGAACGATGGCCTCGCCCGATGCGATCTCCAGCCCCGCCTGCAAAGCAGCCGTCTGCCCGAAATTCCTTCTGAAATGAACTACGACCAGCCGAGAATCGTTGGCTGCCAACTGGTCCAACAGCCGCGCCGTACCATCGGTCGAACCGTCATCGACCAGAATCAACTCGCTGGGACCGGGTAGACCATCCATCACCGCCACGATCTCTTGCACCACCAGAAGGGCGCTTTCCACTTCGTTGAACATCGGAACAATGATACTGACGCGCATGGCCGGACCCCGTATCGACGTGGGAAAAAGCATCAACAACCGGACGATATCAGGCGGCTGGCCCGCGTCGCAATCCTGAATCCGCCTCGAACTAAACCGCCAAACCTTGCTAGCTCGAGATTCCTCGGCGGCACCCTTTCAATAGATAATGAACGATCGCCAGATAATGGACGATCGCTGCCACCGACGGGGGCTGTGTCCAGTCAATGGTGATGGCAAACCCACTCCGCTTGTTTCCCGGAGGCATCCGAGTGACAGAAATCGACCGATATTCGCGACAGATTCGGTTCTCCCCTTTCGGTCCCCAAGGGCAGCAACGCTTGGAACGCTCCACAGCCTTGGTGTGTGGCTGTGGAGCGCTGGGAACGCTGATCGCCGAGCGTTTGGTGCGGGCCGGAATTGGCCAAATCCGATTGGTCGACCGCGACTGGGTCGAATGGAGCAACCTTCAGCGTCAAACGTTGTTCACCGAAACCGACGCCGAACAATCGCTCCCCAAAGCCGTGGCGGCGGCAAATGCCCTACAGAAAATCAACAGCTCGGTTTCGATCACCCCCTTCGTGGAGGACATCACCTACGCGAATTTGCCGGAATTAGCATCTGGTTGTGATCTCATTTTGGACGGAACCGACAACTTCGAGACACGCTTCCTCATCAACGACTACTGCATCGCGCACAATACCCCTTGGGTCCACGGCGGGTGCTTGGGCGCCAGCGGACAGATTCTGGCAATCGTCCCAGGGAAGACCGCCTGCTTTCGCTGTTTGGTACCCGACCTGCCACCGGCCAACGCCACGGAAACTTGCGACTCCGCCGGCGTATTGGGCCCAGCCATCGGTATCATCGCTTCGTGGCAAACCGCCGAAGCGATGAAAATCCTCAGCGGCAATTTGCAACAGGTACAATCCCATCTGATCGCCATCGATTCGTGGTCCACCGACTGTCGCATCATCGCCTTGCCCCGTTCCCCCAAGTGTCCATGCTGCGGATTGGGGCAGTTTCCCTTCTTGGAGGGCACAATCCGCTCTGAAACCACTGTCTTGTGCGGCAAGAATGCCGTCCAAGTCCAACTGCCCACCAGCGTCGATGCGGATCTGGACAGGCTAGCCCAACAGTTGGCGGCTCAAGGTACCGTAACGGCCAATCCATTCTTCGTACGACTGCAACTTCACCAACACACCATCACCTTCTTCGCAAGCGGGCGCACGGTCGTCCAAGGTACCACCAGCCCTGCCGAAGCGCGCTCCCTCCTCGCCCGCACCCTCGGCACCTAGCCCACCCGCCCTTCTCATGGACAGGCAATGTGCTGCATACAATCCGCGATCACCTCCACGGCCCAGCTTCATGGACAGGCAATGTAATCGAGCGCGCCGGAGGATTTTCCAGAAGGGGGATGGGCAGATCTCGTAAAGGAAGTTAATCTTGCGCTATGGCGACAATTCGCCCGCACAGCGTCAAAAAAAACTCCCTACTAGGAACGGCAACCAGATGCGATATGAATTTCGATTAGCGGAACTGTTGGGCCACACGCCTGATCGCCGCAAGCGTCCGGGGACAATCAAAGCGATTGTTGAATACACCGGCCTGGACCGCCATCAGGTCGCGTCACTGCTGAAGAACCAAGTCAAGTTCATACCGTTGGAGGCGCTTTCGCGTCTCTGCGATTACCTTGTCGAACACGGTTACGCCACAGCGGATTCCCTGCCGGGCGCTCTATTCGCTGTCAAACCAGAGAAATTCTGGGAGCTGTTGGCCAGGCGCAAGAAACTGGAAATCTGCATGGGTGTCCGACGGCCCGACGGAGACGTCAATCCGGAAAATGCATGGATCGTCGCGTCCGATGCAGTATTGATGGGTGAAGTCCTCAACGGTGTATCCACGTTGGGGGGCACCGAAAAACTCATCCGCCATCACGACGGTGGCGGAGAAAGCAACAATCGTTACCCCACCCATCCTGAAATGCTAAAGCAGACTTTGGTTTGGAGCCCGGGGAATGTACCGACCGAACAAGCCGTCGCTCGTTCGCAGTCGGTCTACCAGGCTTTCGCGTCTTCACCCGGTGACAAAGCTTTAGTCTGTTTGGGGAGTGTGAAAAGCAACCCGGTGGTCGAGAACGTGATTGCGGACACGTTTCACGCCACTCCTTTCCAATCGCAAGATGACGTCGAGAGTGCTACCGACCGAGCATGTCCGTTTTTCCTCCGCTATCGAAAATCCGATCCGCATCTTCCTTGTGCATCGGCCGGTCTTCGACTGAGCAAGAATGAGGCTGCGGAAGAGCCTGGAATTTACTATGAAACGGCCGATGGCACATGGAAGTACGCCGGCGGTCAAGATACGGCTTTGGTGTTCTATGTCTACCGAGAGTCCCTCGGCCGATTGGAAATGGTCTTGAGCGGCTTTAGTGGGCGAGCCACGCGGTTGTTGGCACGCACGTTGGCCAATCGCAGTGAAGAGTTTTGGCCGCCGTCCTTCCAGCAGAACTACCTGCAAGTTGGTGCCTTCATCGTTCAGTACCAGGCCCCCGCGGAAGCTGCCGATCCGGATGATATTCTTCGGACGGACGTCATGGGTAATCCAACAATCATTCCCCTGGATGCCGAAGTATTGGCTCGACGCATTGAAGTCTAGCGAACATCCGTGATGCTTGCCGGGCTGCGCGGCAGCTCGGCTTCCGTCCGTACCTCAGCGTCGATCCAGCTCCTCCAGGCGTTGACGTGCTGTGTCGACCAGCGGCGCCAGCGGCGGATTGTTGGCATACAATCGCACGATGGATTCCCAAATCTGCCGCGCTTCCAGGACGCGAGCTTGATCGTACGCAGCCTCCGCTTCATCGAGTTTGGACTGCAGGAATTCCCACGTAGCGTTCTCGCCACCATCGCTTTGTGCAATACGTTGCAGACCTTCGCGCACGAGGTAGACGACGCTGGCCGCAGACTCGACATTCTCATACAGTTTTTCGATCGCCTGATAGGCTTCCGCAGCGGATTGCAAGTCACCAAATTGCTCCAACTCAAGGGCCTGCCAATACTGCTGCTCGGCATCGCTCCATCGATTCGTTCGATTGCGTCGAAAGTCGCGTTCCAGTTTGCGTTCCAGATCGCGCGCGTCGACCCAGGCCCACTGCTGCCGTGCCCACTCGGTGTGCTGGCCGCTTGGGAACCGCGCAATGATTTGTTTCAAGTACTTATCGCGAGCCGTATTCCAGTCGATCCATTCGTCGGATTCCGGCGGCAGCAACCGCTCTGCGCGCCGCCGCAACGCATCCTCGGTCGGTGGCATCAACCACCATACGACCAAGCCCAGGAGGCACGCCAGCACGACCGCCAAGAACCATGCACGCTCCCATATCGGAGCCTGATCGCCCTCGTCTCGCGCCTTCTTCTTTTTCTTGACCCCGAGTAGTTTTTCCACTTCGCCCCGATCGGCATCGAGCCGGATTGGACTGAAACCGGCTGCGACATGCTGCAGAACACCTGCCCCTTCCGCTTGGCGGCGTTCCGCTTCGCGGAAAGCCAACAGAACCGCCCCAACCCCATGTGGCCGCCGCCGTGGATCCTTTTCCAATAATTGCCCGACGATCGCGGCCAGCCAGATGGGACAATCCAATGCATACTCACTGACTTTGCGAATCGGGTCGTTGAGAATGGCTTCCCGCAATGCCTCCCCATTCTGCTCGTAGGGCAACCGGCCGGATAGCATTTGGAACATCAACATGCCCAATGCGTACAAGTCCGACTTTTCGTTGGGGGCTTCGCCCTTCAACAGTTCGGGTGCTAAGAATTGCATATCCGCCGGCGCCGCATTCGTCGACAAGACTGTTGAAATCACTCCCTTCCGCCAATCATTGATCTTTACTCTTCCATCGATCCCCACCAGGATTTTGTCGGGATACAGCCGTCCGTGCACCCAACCCAGGCGGTGGCAGTACTCCAGTCCCTCGGCGATCTGACGGCTATAGTCCAAGGAAGTTTCCCAGGTCAACCGACCGCGGCGGGCCATGAGCTGCGAAAGTGCTTCGCCATCCACCAGCTCATACGCCAGATAGGCATAGCGTGAGTCGAAACCACCCCCAAAACAGCGCACGATGTTTGGATGTCGTAGCGACTTGAGTTCTTCCAACTGCTGGGCGAATTCTCGCCGGCTCTCAGGTGTCATCCCCATGGGTACCGAGAAGACTCGCAACGCCGCCAATTTGCGCTGCTCGATATGCAAGGCGCGGTAAACCCTTGAGGCGGAATCGGCCGACAACGGCGTCTCGAGAGCAAATGGCCCAACCCGTGATTTTGGCATGATATGAAAAGTGAAAATCGAGATCGGTAATAGCGTTTAACTGATGCGTTGATGTGCAGGATCCGACTACGCACAGCGGTCGCTGAGCCGCCATCCATTCTCGCCCTGCCTTGAACCAACTGGCGTTGGAACATTGCCTTCGTTCGTTCCACCCCAATTCTAACCAAAGATGCCTGCAGTCTCCCTCTTATCGATCGGAGCCATGAACGACGGTCGCGGCTGCCGAAGACCTATGACTTGCGGCAAGCGCAACGAAGAATTGGCTGTCGGCACCCTCACTAGGGTAGAGCTGGAGTGACGCCGGCGGTCGCGCTGGAAGAGGCGGGGTAGGGGGGCAAACGGAAGCCTGTGTTCTCTGAAGAAGAGGCAGAATCGCTAGCTAGTCGCACAGCCACGCGGTACTCACCTTGCACGGCCTCCAAATGCTCCAAGAGAATTCTCCGCACCTCAAGAATCGCTTTGGGATGTCGATGGATCGATTGGTGTTCGCTGGGCACGACGACTTCCGTCTCAACGTCGTCCATGTGCGCACTCGCATAACTCACCACTCCGTCACTGGGCTCGTCGTTCTCGAACAACATTGTCCGCGGACTTGTTACTCCCACGATATTGTGGTACTTGACCCAAGGCGCACGCGAAGCCCGCAGCATGGCGGGAAAGATCGGCGAATCAGGACTTAGGCTGTCTATACTTGTGTTGTTGATTAACAATTCCGTGTTACGAAAAACTCCGGGGTTTAGGCTCACTAGTTGCTGACCGGTCGTCACCATCTTCGCCGGGAGTTTAATCAGCTTTCTTGCTACCCATTTGGTCGTATCATTGGCGTACTCACTCCCACGATGTGGGGTTCCGATCGTAATCACGCGGCGGATGTGCCGATCGGGGTGGAAGAAAGCTGCCGTCTTGAGCTTTTGCTTCAAGTCAGGCTCCCCTTGAACCGCGTCGAATGGACGGTCGGAAAGAATCTTCCAAAACTCGTCCCCACTTTCCAGTGTTTGCATCCGGCAAACCAAGCCGCCCATACTGTGACCGACCAACACCATATACCGCATCGCCTCGTACCGATCATCTGGATCCAATCGCTGACGCAGTCCTGCCAGATCCTCGCGCAATTGCGTAGCGCTTAACCAGAACGGCTGCCCTGTTGGGTACTGGTAGAACCAGAACTGATAGTTGTTGCGAATCCGACTAAAGGATCTAAGGTCGTTAAACATCGGCATCCACGTCACTGGGCTTGACCACAGCCCATGGACCATTAACACCGGAATTCTCGTTGGATCAAATGGCTCTAACATGTAGATTCCGCGATGCCTCTGTGACTTTTCTGCATTGATCAGCCCCAGCGTTGCCTGACTTTGCTCCCGGAATTGCGGGCTGTCCAGGAAATAGGCTAGCGCTGTACTCAGGTCGGTCTGCAACGGAACCAGCCGCCCCGCGATATTCACATCGCAAGCAGCCAGGGGATCATGAAATTCCAGGACGCACTGATGGCGGTTCTTAATCACTCGATCAGCCATCGTTCCGGGCCGTACAACGCGTAGCAGCGCAGTGATCGGGAAACTCAGGCCTTCCGGGTAATAGGCTTCCCTGGGGTCGCTGGGGCTTCCTTTTTTTCGCACGGCGATCAGTGGCACACCCAGACCATAGGTCATCCCGGAACTCGGCAGACCCTCGACGGCAAAATCGCTGACGAATTCGAAATGATCTATGTCCTCAGCAGACCATTGGCCCCGCACAACCGTTTGCACTTCGTATTCACCCTTGCCGGTACTTACCCGGTAGCTCTTGCCAGGACTCAGCTCCCCTTTGCTACTGACCAATCGCAGCGTGGCCTCTAGCCCACTGTTGTACAAATCGCAAGCTCCGCGAAACAAAGGGTCATACGGATTGCGAATCGTATCAAACTCCCTTGAGAACAAGTACATATACGCGTTGCTTACGCAAACGCCGAACAAATCGAGCGCTCGACCCAACTCCTCGCGCCGTTCTGCCCGCACCCCCAGGACGTACGCCACTTCACTAACGCCGTAAACCAATTCACTGTCTTGCTCGACCTGCACCAGCTCGTGCATGCGTTCCAGGCAGGACTCCGGCTCTTCCGTATAAAGCTCCTCAATGGCATACCGCCGCAGGACCTGCCTGGTCCGGTCGGTGATGACGGGGCCTGATAAATTCTCCATTTGCAGCCGTGCTGCCAACGGATTCGCCGGCTCGTCTCTTCGGATCAGGAAACGCTGGCTGGAGCAGGCGCCGCATGCAAGCAATACCTGGCAAAGCAACATGACGACGAGCCAACGCTCCGCCGTCTGCTGTGCCACTGCCCGACAATTTCCCCGTACAGCCCGATCCATTAGCATCCATTACTCTCGCTTTGAATTCCGCCTCCTCCTCGGCGGTTCCACCCTAGAAACCGCCCCCTCCCCCCGTCAATCCCACTTCATGGACAGGCAATGTAGTTGAC
>RFIQ01000573.1 GCA_003695565.1 Planctomycetota bacterium
CCAAATTACCGCCCCGAAGGGGCAGGGCCATACCAGCCCAGGGCAAGGCCCCCGCGAGCTCCGCTCGCGCGCGGCCGCCGCCCTGGGTGCGCGATCACGACCGATCCCATTAGCCCTGAAAGGGCGCACCAACAGCACCCGCCGTCAAGCCGTCAAGCCGTCAAAATCGTGGGGTTCTGGTCTGGACGTGGGTGGCGCGGATTGGGTAGCGTCCGGACAGGGTGCCGAGCGAGCGGGACGCGGTGTGCGCGGAGCGAACTCGGTGACGTGCGACGCTCGCGGGGTGGACGGGTATCGTGGGATGTAAGCCTTGTCAGGCATGAGACAAAGAGGTTGCTGCTGATGCGCATTCTAGTTTTCCACCTTGTACTGGCCGGAGCGTTCTGGGGCTGGATGGGGCAACAACGTGCCAGTGCGCAGTCCGCCGAACCCGGCCGACGCGCGGCGGCATTGCCGCGCAGCTATGGTGGTTGGCAGCGCGCTACAGAGCCAAAGCAGGACGGGGACGAAATTCGTTTCTATCAGGCGCAGGGAAGTCTGAGCGATGCGGGGTTGCCGGCGTTGCCCCGTTTCGATGCGAACAATGGCATGCCTCAGGAATCGATGCCCAGTGGATTGATGCCGCCTGCATTGCCCCCCGAAGGTGGGCGGGGCGGGGCGTCAGCAGCGCCGGGCACTTTGCCGTCCGCTCCACCAGTGCTGCCGGATGTGCCGTCCAATGGATTGCGCTCGGGGGCTGGTACCGGCACGGTTCCTGCAGCCGTTTTGCAATCGAATGCTTCAGTGAGCGGAAGTCGAGGCGTTCCCGCGGCGACCGCTCAGCTTTCGGCGAGTGCCGGTAGGAGCGGCAGTGCGGGCCAGGCCGCGCCAACGGGTCTGCGCAACATCCAGGGACAGGGTGGCAACGCAGCCGCGGCCCGGGTGGCCTCGCCGGCGGAATCTTCCCCCACGGGGGCGCGGTTGGATCCTCGTTCGATCACGACGGGGCTGCCCTACGTGACGCCGGCGCCGGGGCGGTATCCCACATCTCCCTTGAACCCGGTTGTGTTCCAGACGGTGGCGTATCAGCAAGCGGTGCCTGCGGCAGGACCAGCGGGAAATGGGGCCGCGGGAGTGCTGCCGCAGAATGCCCAGCCGCCGGCTGCTGGTGGCGCGGGGTGGAATGTTCAACCGGGGATCTATCCGACCAGCTACCAGTGCGCCCCTGCCGGTGGGCTGCAACCGGGCGTTCCCTCGACGGGTGCCGTGGGGGGTAATTTCGTGCCGCCGACGCTGACCCCTAACTGGAATCCCAATCTCTACGCACCCAACAATGCTGGGTTCCGGCTGCTGCTGACGTTGGGGCAAGAAAACTACAATGTGGTGTTGGGCCGCGGCATCATCGGCCAACCCACGGTGTATGTGCCTGGCCAGAACATCCGAAATTTTCTGCGCTACATCTTCCCTTGATCCGGTCGTAGGGGTTTTGCGACTGAAGGCGGCTGGAGGTTCGGCAGGGCGGGCTAGAGTCGCTCCTTGTGGCCATGGCCGACCGTCTCGGACGATCGGTACAAGCTATGGTTCGACGTCCGGCGCATGCTCTCTGCAGCACAGGCATGCGCCGCCGCACGCACTGGAGATCTTCAGCCACCCTGGAAATGCGCATGGCCTCAGGAACGCTCTCGCCCTCGGAGAAAACCCAGCCGTTGGCGGCCGGAGATTCGCTATTGCTGGGCGTGGCCGTCTTGCTGGTGGTCAACGTCCTGCAGCGGGTGGTAGGGTTGGTGCGGAATGTCGGGTTTTGCCATTACTTACCCGATGCGCAGCTCGGCGCGTGGGCGCTGACCAACAGTTTTCTAGAGATCGCTGTCCCGCTGAGCCTGTTGGGGCTGACTGGAGGCCTGGGGCGCTTTGTCGAGCATTACCGCCGTCGGTCTGAGTTGGGAGACTACCTGCGTCGCGTGATCCAGATTTGTGCCGTGGGATTGATCGCCGTGGCGGGATGGATCGTCGTTTTTCC
Source organism: Planctomycetota bacterium (assembly GCA_003695565.1). Lineage (GTDB taxonomy): Bacteria > Planctomycetota > Planctomycetia > Pirellulales > Pirellulaceae > Aureliella. The sequence goes on from RFIQ01000573.1 coordinate 2,000, forward strand.
TCGCAGTTTCCAGTGGGTGGTTTACAACCAGTATTACGGTGTGCGGTTGAGTCTGCTGTGCGCCGCCGCCCTGGTGGCGCTGGTGCTGTATACTGTCGTGGCGGAGCTGGTGGCGGCGCTGCGGCACGTCCGCGTGCTATCGATCATGCAATTCCTGCAAAGCACTCTGTTTACCGTGTTGGGGTTGCTCAGCCTGGTGGTGTGGAAGTCGTGGGAATGGCTGATTCCCAGTTTCGCAGTGGCGTGTGTGCTGGCCTTGATCCCCGGCGCTTGGGTGTTGATGTCAGGCCACGCGGCCGAGTTCCGCGCATCGGGTCGTTTGGAGTCGCGGTCGATGTGGCGCCGCATCGTCCCCTATGCGGCAGCATTATGGGCCGTCAATATCCTGACTGGGCTCTACGAGAGCAGCGACCGGTACATGTTGTTGCACTTGAGTTCGGCAACGGCGCTGGTGGGGGCGGCCGCTGTGGGGCAATACCATTGCGGGCGAATTCTGGCCAACTTGTTGACCAGCGTGGCGGTGATGTTGAGCGGCGTATTGTTGCCGTACCTCAGCGCGGACTGGGAGTCCGGCGGGCAGAGTCGGATTGGATATCGCATGCGTTGGGTATTGATCAGCGCCTGCGTGGTGATGCTGGCCGGCAGCGCGGGGGCTCTGGTGGCTTCACCTTTGTTGTTCCAGTGGTTGCTCGAGGGGCGTTACGCGCTGGCCGAATCGGTGTTGCATCTGGTGTTGCTGCAGGCGGTGTGGCACGGATTGTTTCTGATTGCCGAATCTTGCCTATTGTGTGCCGAACGGGGGCGCGATCTGGCAGTGATTGTGGGGGTTGGATTGCTATTCAATCTCGCGGGCAACTGGTGGTTCATTCCGCGGTGGGGCGTGGCCGGAGCGGCGAGTGCAACGGCGCTGGCAGCCTGGTTCTGTCTGGTGTGCGTGTTGGCCAAGATGCGGCAACTGGACTGGCATCCCGGCTGGGGGGCAGCCCTGTTGTGCGGGTTGGCGCCGTTGGGTCTATTGGGCGGGGCGGCTTCGGTTGTGGCGGTCCTGGTGGCTATCGTGCTGGTGGCCGGACGCACCGATTGGTTGCTGACCTCGGACGATCGCGCCGAGATGGATGCCTTGTTCCTGCCGCACCTGCATCGCATGGGAATCCGCCTGCAGTCGCTATGGCCGACCGGGGCCAAGGGTTAGGGGGCGGCCGCAGGTGGCGGACCGTCACGGTGCGCGTTCCAGCTCAATTGCGCCCCGCGGCACGTTGGGTGCGGCGGCGATCGGATTCGCGCAGCTTTATTTTGCGCAATCGTATGTTCCTGGGCGTAATCTCCACCAGCTCGTCGTCCTCGATGTACTCCAACGCGGCTTCCAGGAACAACTTCCGCGGCGGTTTGAGGATCACGTTTTCGTCGGAACCGGCAGCGCGGATGTTGGTCAGTTTCTTTTCGCGGCACGGGTTGACCACCATGTCGTTTTCCCTGGCGTTTTCTCCCACGATCATTCCTTCGTAGACTTCATCTCCCGGAGCGATGAACAGCTCGCTGCGTTCCTGCAGTCCGTACAGGGCGAAGGGGACGGCCTTGCCGCTGACCATAGAGACCAGCACGCCGTTGGAACGCAATGGGACATCGCCTTCCATGGGCCGGTAACCGCTGAAGCGGTGATGGATGATCGCTGTGCCTTGCGTCGCGTTTAACAATCGGGTGCGCAGACCGATCAAGCCGCGGGCGGGGATGTCGAACTGCAGCATCGAGTAGGTGCCGCGGGGAACCATTTGCTCCAGGTTCCCGCGGCGGGCGCCGACCAATTCCATAACCGGCCCGACCTTGTCCTCCGGCACTTCAACGTGCAGCGTCTCGAACGGTTCGTGCGGTTTGCCGTCGATGTGTTTGATCACCACGCGGGGTTTGCCCACCGACAGTTCGTATCCCTCCCGCCGCATCGTTTCGATCAGGACCGACAAGTGCAGCACCCCTCGGCCGCGAACCGCGTAGGCCTCGCTCCCCTCGACGGGAGTCATGCGCAAGGCGACATTGCGTTGCAGCTCGCGTTCCAACCGGGCTTTGAGCTGGCGGGTGGTGACAAACTTGCCTTCGCGGCCGGCCAACGGCGAACTGTTGACGCTGAAGATCATTTCCAGGGTGGGTTCATCGACGGTCAAGCGGGGCAGGGGGCGGGGAGAGCCGCGGGAGCAGATCGTGTCCCCGATCTGAACATCCTCCAATCCGACCAAGGCCACGATGTCTCCGGCGCTGGCCTCCTCGACTTCGACTCTTCCCAATTTGTCGAAGACCGACACACTGGCTACTTGGGCGGGGGCGACCGCGTCGCCTTCCTGGATGACGTCGACCGGTTGCCCGGCCCGCACGGTGCCGGCTTGGATTCTTCCCACGGCGATGCGGCCCACGTAATCGGACCAGTCCAAATTGGTGACCAACATTTGCAACGGTGCATCGGGTTCCACCTCGGGACCGGGGATTTCTTGCAGCACCAGGTCCAGCAGGGGCTGCACCGAGTCGCCGGGGATGGCCGGGTCGAACGTGGCGTAACCTTCCTTGGCCGATGCGAAGATATAGGTGAAATTTTCGAAGAATTCCTCTCCGCCCAGATCGACCAACAATTCCAGGGCTTCATCCACCACTTCCAGGGGACGCGCATCGGGCCGATCGATCTTATTGATGACGACGATCGGCCGCACTCCGGCCTCGAGGGCCTTGGACAGTACGAATCGAGTTTGCGGCATGGGGCCTTCGGCGGCATCGATCAGCACTAGAGCTCCGTCGGCCATGCGGACCACACGCTCGACCTCTCCACCGAAATCGGCGTGCCCCGGGGTGTCGATGATGTTGATTTTCACCCCTTTGTAGGGGAGGGCGATGTTCTTGCTGAGGATCGTAATGCCTCGTTCGCGTTCCAAATCGTTGCTGTCCAGGATCTGGGAGCCCTGGAGCTGCGACTGCCGGAATTGCCCACTTTGCTTTAGCAGGCAGTCGACCAACGACGTCTTGCCGTGATCGACGTGGGCGATGATGACGATATTTCGGAGATCTTCTCGACGCATACAATCGGCTGATACAAGGAGCTTGGCGGCAGGGGATGGTTCAGATATCGGCATAGGGAACCTTGGTTCGCACCGCAAAATCGGCTGTTGCAAGCAGGCCCGTGCGGTTTTTGGGTGAAGTGGGTAATAAGGCTTGGGAGCGGGCGTTGTTCGAGCCGACGGCGGTGCCCCATCCGTTTGTGGGGTTCCGTGGCGAACAAACTTCGCATGGCCCCCAAAGGTACTGGCAACGGGTCGGCTCGCCCGCTGGATTCATTTTGGTGGCAACGGTGCTGGAGGGGGAGGGGAGCAAGGCGGATCCATTCCGCCGCGGGACGGCGGATAGCCCTTGAGAAAAAGGGCAAGTTCCACAATACTTGGAGGCTCTTCCACGACCGGTCGGTTTGCGGATCGAGTTCGGTTGAGGGGGCAGCGACGCGGAATTTATTTCGCATTGGTTCGGTGGGACGCACAATTGCGCGGCTTGGCCCCGGAAATCGGGGAGATGGTTGCGAGGTTGGTGCGGCGCATCGAGCCCAACCCGAAGAGGGAAAAGCGGCTCAACCCGGCCGTCCTTGGTAGGACGGAGAAGAAGGGCGAGAGGAATACAGGCTGGTCGAGCGGCGTCTCGTTTTGAACGTGCGGTCGCAGGGGCTCAGGTGTGTTTCTCGGGCTCGGGGATTGGGCATGTCGTTCAGCGGCAACGAGGTGTTTTTACGGCAAGCAGTCTTGGTTAACTCGGATCGGAGACACGGTACACATGGCACGGTATACAGGTCCTAAGGCGCGTATCAATCGGCGGTTGAGCGCTCAGATTTATGAAAATTCTGGGGTTTTGCGGGCGTTTGATCGCCGCGATGCGCCCCCCGGGATGCACCCTCGTCCACGGCGGTCCAGCAACTACGGTACAGCGCTGGCTGAGAAACAGAAGATCAAGCATTACTATGGTCTGGGCGAGCGGCAGTTGCGGCGGTACTTCAATTTGGCGACTTCGGCCAAAGGCAATACTGCGGAGAACCTGTTGATCATGTGCGAACGGCGGTTGGACAACGTGGTCCGCCGGGCAGGGTTCACCAAGACGCGTCCTCAGGCTCGGCAGGGAATCACCCACGGGCATTTTCGCGTCAACGGCGTCAAGGTCACCAAGCCGAGCTACTTGTTGCGCGCTGGGGATGTGATCGAAGTGCGGGGGCGCGAGAATCTGAAGAATCTGTATCGGGGGGTAATTTCGAACAATCCGCCCGCGCCCCCTGAGTGGTTGTCGTTCGATTCAGAGGATTTGAAGGCAACCGTATTGAGTTTGCCAACCGCCAACGACGTGAGCTTGCCGGTCGACGGAAACATCGTGGTCGAGTTCCTGTCTCGGTAGTACTCGCGTGTTTGGGTTTGCTGTGGAGCGTGGGGCTGGCCATTGGTTGGTCGGCCGGTCGCGTTCTGCATGCAACGGGGGTGGCGCCCGCGCGTCGGCGGTGACAGCCCGAGGCCGGTGAGCGTCCTTGGGGGTTCTGCCGCGGGTGTCGCTGTGTCCGGCAACGAACTGAAAGGCGACTATGCACAGTCAACTAGTGGTCCTGGGCGGCGGTCCCGGCGGATATGCGGCTGCGTTTTTGGCCGCCGACGAAGGGATGCAGGTGACGTTGGTCGAGGCGGATGCCCGGCTGGGGGGAACCTGTTTGCTGCGTGGCTGTATTCCTTCCAAGGCTTTGTTGCACGTCGCGCGGGTCATCAGCGAAGTGGATGAGTTGCGCGAGGACTGGGGGGTGACCTATCCGGCCCCCCAAATCGACGTGGATCGGGTGCGGCAGCGAAAGGAAAAGGTCATCGAGACCCTCAGTGGAGGGCTGGCCCAGTTGGCCCGGCGGCGGAATGTGACGGTGGTGCGCGCCAAAGGGGTGTTCGAGAACAGCACCACGCTGCGGTTGGAAGGGGACGATCCGTCCATTCCCGACGGGGGGCAGTTGACCTTCGATCATTGCGTTCTGGCGACGGGCAGCGTGCCGGCCATGCCCCCCAATTTCGACATCGGCAGTTCCCTGGTGATGGATTCCACCGGTGCGTTGCAGTTGGAGAGGATCCCCGAAACGATGTTGGTCGTCGGTGGCGGCTACATCGGTTTGGAGATGGGGACCGTGTATGCCAACTTGGGAACCAAGGTCACCGTGGTGGAATTGTTGGACGGACTGCTGATGGGGGCCGACCGCGACCTGGTCAAACCGCTGGAGCGACGGTTGCAAAAATTGTTCGACGGCCGCATTTTCCTGAATACCAAAGTGGGTTCGCTGGCCGAGGTCGATGGCCAGGTGGAAGTGACGTTCGAAGGGCCGAACAAGTACGGTCATCAACGCTTCGACCGAGTGTTGGTCAGCGTCGGGCGCCGCCCGGTCAGTCGCGGGATCGGGTTGGAAAACACGCGCGTGCAGATCGACGACCGCGGGTTTGCGGTTTGCGATCGCCAGCAGCGCACGGCCGATCCCCATATTTGGGCCATTGGCGATGTGGCTGGTGAACCGATGCTGGCGCACAAAGCGACGCATCAGGGACGCCTGGCGGTCGAGGTGATTCTGGGCAAGCCGGTGCAGTTCGACAAAGCAGCGATTCCGGCTGTGGTATTCACCGATCCGGAAATTGCCTGGGCTGGGTTGACCGAAGAGGAGGCCAAACGCGAGGGGCGGGCAATCGAGGTGGCTGTCTATCCCTGGGCGGCCAGCGGTCGGGCTCAGGCATTGGGGCGCACCGAAGGATTCACCAAGTGGCTGGTCGATCCGGAAACCGGCCGGTTGCTGGGTTGCGGCATGGTCGGGCCGGGAGCCGGGGAGTTGATCGCCGAGGCGGTGTTGGCTATCGAGATGCGATGCGAGGCGGGCGATGTAGCGGAGTCGATTCACCCGCATCCCACGTTGAGCGAAACGCTGATGAATGCAGCCGAAGTCTTTTTCGGCACGGCCACCGAGATTTACAAGCCGAAACGCAAGAAGTAACGAGGGACGGGTGCCGCGATGAAAGCCTTGCAATTGAGCCAGTACAAGCAGCTCGATATCGTCGAGTTGCCCAAGCCGGAGGTGGGGCCGCGCGATGTGCTGGTC
>RFIQ01000574.1 GCA_003695565.1 Planctomycetota bacterium
CTCCCAGTTCGGTGCGTAGTACCCGAAGAACCCGTCCCGCGTGCAAACCAGTTCTGGCCGATCGTCTCCCACCAGGTTCAACCACTGGGGCGACTCGTTGGAAACCCAATCAGCGACCTGGTGCCGGGTCCATGTCCCCCGGCCATCACCCGGGTTTTCATAGATATGCGCCGGTGTCCCAGGAAAGCCGACGGTCAGTACGTCGTTCGCACCATCGCCGTCGAAGTCGTACACCCAAGCGAAGAAGTGGTCCGCATAGCGATCCATCGGCTGGGGTTCAGGCGGGTAAATCGACGTGGCCTGGCGAAACTCCGGACCAGCATACCAGTGCGGCCCGTATACGACATCCTGATGGCCGTCGCCGTTGATATCGCCGACGGCAATCCCTTCCGAATAGTAGGTATCCGTCAACTGAATGCGATGAAATTCGATGCGTTCCGCAGAGGCCGGGGCCGGGGCCTGGGCCTGGGCCAAAACCGTCCGGCAGGTAGAACAGGCAGACAGAATCAACAGAGCAGCGCATTGGATTCGGTAAGACATCGTGATACTCTCGATTATGGCAGGCAGCAGATCCCCAGACAGGGCGGCAGGCTGGTGGCGGAGTTCGGCTGCCGTATGCCTGCGGCAGCCAAGACTGGCAGGATGGACATACCGCGACGCACCGCCGGACGTTCAACCTTGTGGGCGATGGAGGGCCACCATCGGCAAGCTGCGTCGAACGGCTGGGGCGGCATGTCGGCGTCCCCCTCCTTCTTCGATCCAACCCCGATCATCGAACTACGGAGGGGCTCTTATTCTAACCGGTTCACCCCCGGCGGTGGACAGTCGCCATCTGGCAAGCCGGAATTGGAGCGGGGGACAAAGATCGGACGGCGGGAGCTGCGACCCAGCAAACAAAAAACGCTTGCCCCGTCATACGACAGGCAAGCGTCGGATTTTGCGCTAGGTATTGTTCCAGCGGCTGTGGGTCGCGCTGCGAAAACCCGGTGGGAGCCGCCCGCGTTGATGCCGGGTCAGTCCTCGCAGAGAGGCTTTTTCTTTTCGGTGATCACCGGGCACTTGGGCGCCATTTCAGCGTTAATTTCCTTGTAGTGCGCCCACTCTTCCGGCAAGTTGTCCTCGTGGAAAATCGCTTCGACGGGACATTCGGGAACGCAGGCTTCGCAGTCGATGCATTCCTCCGGATGGATGTAGAGCATCTTCTCCCCCTCGTAGAAGCACTCGACGGGGCATACGACGACACAATCGGTGTACCGGCACCCTTCACATGGTTGGGCAACGACGTGAGTCATGCTGTTCTTACCTTTCTATGAAAATGAAACGGCCAAACTGGTTCATCGGACAAACCGGCTTGGTTCCCGTAATCAAAAATCGTTCGTTCCGGCCTACGGTTGAATCGTAGAGCCCCTCCGCTTGCCTGTCAACCTGGCAGCTATGCCACAAACCGCTTGGCAGCAACGACTTGCGATAACAATTGAGATCGCGTATCAACTGCCCGGTGGCGTCTCCGGCCTCTCTTCTCATCACGGCCAGCGGCGATCGGCAAAGCGACCAATGGCGGCAACGTCATGGGGCCGACATGGGCTCGGGGCGATGGATCAACAATGCAGACACAGGGCGATGGTCCGAGGTTCTGCGCGCAGCCCGCACGCGACAGAATCCGACGCGCCACCTCGAAGCGGGATGTGCAAAGATGAAATCGATTTCGATCGTCGGATCCGTGGCCGGGTATGTATTCGATGCGCCCGACGGTTTGCGCGCCTCGATGGCTCCTCGGGACAACAGTTCCACCGTCCGCGAACCGTGACGATCGTTGAAATCACCCAGCAGCACATACGGTTGAGTCAGCTGCTGAAGGAACCGATGCAGTTGCTCGGCCTGGGCAAAACGAAATCCGTCGTCAGCCACCCAATCCAAATGCAGGTTCACCACCCACAGGGCCCGCCCGTGGCCGTCCGGATCGATGCGGATGGCTAGCGCCACACGCGGCTCGTTCCCTGTTGGCAACTCCACGACGCGACGTTCCAAGATCGGAAACCGCGACAGAGTGGCCAGCCCATACTGCCCGCCCTGGAAATCCATAAATCGCCCAAAGGCAGATTGCATTCCCAAACGCTCTGCCAACCACTCGGGTTCATCGATGCCCTTGCTGCGCGTGGTGGCCAGATCGACCTCTTGCAAACCGATCACGTCGGCTCGCAGGTTGCCCAACACGGCTGCCGTGCGTTCCAAATCAAACGCGCCGTCGGAACCCAATCCGTGGCGGATATTGTAGGAAACCGCGCGCAACGGGAGGCCCTCGGGCGTCGCTGCCAGCACTGCAAACTGGGCTACCACCGCCGCGTGGTCGGATGGAAATTTCTCAGGGTGGTGGTCGATACGCTCGGTCTGGATTGCGTGCATCCCGGGCCCTCGATAGTAGATGAAGTCGATCCGATCCTGCTCCTGATCGGGAAAACGCGGTGACCACGTCCGATCCCGCAGTCGGTCGACCTCAGGAAAACACTCGCGCCATGCGTCGTGGAATCCAGCTTCCCGCAAAACACGACTGGTCGGCCAATCGACCGCGACGCCATACTGGTCGACGGCGTATTGCACATAGTCCAACCCGGACATGCTGTTGAAATCGCCAGCAATAATGATCGGAATTCCGGCATACCGCGTGTCGCTCAGACGCTGCTGGATTTGCCGCCACAGTTCCGTCAAATCCACATACGATGGCTGGCATACTTGCAACAACTCTTGGCGAGACTTGCCTTCTCGCGTTCCCGGGCGCCAGATGTCGCCGTCGAAGGGGAGCCAGATCGAGAACACCGCGATGCGCCGCGAAGATGGCAACTCGATAAGCGCCCCCACGCACTTGAACGGCTCGAACACCGAGATATCTTCCACGATACGGAATCGGCTGAGCAATGAAACGTTGGTTCCTCGTGGATGGAAATGGAAGCCCAACGCTTCTGCGATCTTCTCGCCCGATCCATAGGTTTCCTGCAGCGCCACGACATCGGCTCCGCTGCTTTGGATGGTCTCGATGACGCGTCGCACCCCATCCTCGGGCCCATCCTCGCGGCCTCCATGCCAGATATTCCAGGTCATGCACCGAAACGATTCGACCTCGTCGGCCTCATCTTTCGCGTCAGCCCTCGCCGCAGCAGGTCCCAGCAGGCAGACCAACACCCAGGTGGCCAGCCAAAATCGCTGGCCGTGAGGTATGATCGAATTGCGGAGCAACGGCATCGTCGGGCATCTTTGGCACGGGAGAAATCAACTGGGCGTCTCACACTGCCGCCGACTGTGGGGAGAGTCCTCTGACCTAGGCGGACCATACCGACGTTCGCCCCAGTACAACCACGGGGACGAGCTGAAGCTCCCCACCGCCTCGGTCCTCGATGCCCCTGCACGGTGCGACAGGACTCTTGCCGCCAGGGGGTCGCCTGTTCCGCGCCTCCCTATCAGGCCGGCCCATCCGGCGCAGGAGGCACTCCAAAGCAAATAGCCCCGCGGCCACCGTACCGAGCGATCTACCCGTTACGGGCGATTCCCGCGGACCGAAGACACACCGAGCGTACCTGGCGAACCAACAATCTCATCCAGCGGAGGGCACGGGACTCGAACCCGCAACCCCATAAAGGGGCAACTGATTTCGAATCAGCTTCCTAACCATTCGGATACCCTCCGGGGAGCCGAGCATCGGCCGGCGCTGTTGGAGCGGCCGGTCGTGCACCACCTCGTTCAACCATATTCTGCCTTCGAATCTACTGCCAGGCAACCCCGGCAGCAAAACCGGCTCGGTCTTGCGGGGCGGACAATGGGGGCACTAGTTCGAACTGGGCGCGGCACACCCTCGCTACTCGGTCCGGCATTCCGTGCTGCTAGGGCCGGTTCGCAAACAACTGTGCGGCGAGCGGCTGTTTCAATCAGAGGAGATGACCGCCGGCAGGCGGTCGAGGTCGATGTTGCCGCCAGACACGACGACGGCCACCGTTCTGCCGGCGAACAACGGCTGGTTCTCCAATGCGGCGGCCAGGGCCACGGCCCCACTCGGCTCGGCCAGCAGCTTCACTTCGCTCAATAATTTGCAAACCGCCGGCAGGATCCGTTCTTCGGGCACGCGCAGGATGTCATCGACCAGCGATTGCAACACGGGGAACGTATGCTGTCCCAGGGGCGTTCTCAACCCGTCGGCCACCGTGTCGTACCGCACCGGCATTTCGATGCGGCCCGACTGCAGGCTGCGGTACGCATCGTCCGCCAGAGCCGGTTCAGCGGCGTAGACGCGGACCTCCGGACGCAACGATTTGATCGCTACGAGGACTCCCGACGCCAGGCCCCCACCTCCCACCGGAACGATCACATCCTGGAGATCATCGACTTGTTCGAGCAGTTCCAGTCCGACGGTTCCCTGCCCGGCCATCACTGCCGGATCATCGTAGGGATGGACCAGCGTGGCCCCCGTTTCGGCGCGGATGCGGTCCGCCTCCGCTTGCCGCGATTCGGCGGTCGGCTGACAGAACACGGGTTCGATCCCGTACGAACGCACTGCATCGATTTTGTTTTGCGCCGAATTGCGGGGCATGACGATATGGGCAGGAATGTTCCTCAACCGCGCCGCCCGAGCCAAGGCGGCGGCGTGGTTGCCCGACGAGTGCGTGACCACTCCTAGGGCAGCCAGGTCAGGTGGTAGAGCCAGCACGGCGTTGGCCGCCCCCCGGGCTTTGAACGCCCCGACGTGCTGCAGGTTTTCGGCCTTGAAACGCAACCGCATGCCATACCGAGCATCGATCCGCTCGTTGGCCACCATGGGGGTCCGCAGAACGAACGGCGCGATGCGTTGACGGGCGTGATGGACGTCATCGATCTGAATTGCAAATAGCACAGGTACTCGGCTCGATGCCAGCCGCTCCTCGTCGTAACTCTCGTGCCGGCCGATGAAACGTCGGTATAAAGACCAGCCTCACGCCCCCGCGAGGTCAGCTCCACGGAACCCATGGTCAGGGTCGCGGGATACGGCGGTGACGCGAGGCACTACCATACCGCGGCGCATCGCATCTTGCTATCATACGTCCTCTGCCGCCCCATCGATCGGGGCCAGCTCCGACGATGGGTTGGTGCAGAGGTGGTACTTGGCCCCGTCGCAGGTGATCCCCAACCTGTTCGTTTTCATCTGTTCTCTTCCCGGCGTGAAGTGCAATGAAACCTGGCGCACGAATTCGTCCGATTCACGGCGAGTATCCGGAATTCACCTGGGCGGCCATCCTGGTGGGATGGGGGATCGGAGTCGTGCTGACCGTATCGGTGGCCTATGCCTCGTTGATGCTGGGCTTTTCCATCGAAGGCTCAGAGCTGGCGGCCATTCTCGGTTGGGGGATTCTGCGCGGCGTCATGCGGCGGACCAGCATTGTCGAAAACAACATCAACCAGACGATCGCATCGGCCGTCAACGGCGCATCGAGCGGGATCATGTTCAGCGTCCCGGCCCTGTTGATTCTCTCCAAACGCGAGCAATTCGCCGAGTTGGCCGACATCAATCAGCCCCTATTGGTGTTGGCCGCCATGACCGGATGCGTGCTGGGGTTGTGCTTTGTCATCCCCCTGCGCAAGCAGATGATCGACTTCGACCGGTTGGCGTATCCGGGAGGTATCGCGGTGGCGACGATCCTGAAGAGCCCTGGTGCTGGGGTGCGGAAGGCCATGTTGCTGCTGGGTGGAATGTTGATCGCCGCGATCAGCCAATTGGCGGTTTTGCAGTTCCTGGGTGAAGAAGCGAATTGGCCGCTGGGTGCGCAGCTCGACTGGCCCCCTATGCTGAATATCGCTTTGTACGTTTCGATCATGACCGTCGGGGTCGGCTACCTGTCCGGAAAGGGCGGGTTCTGGTTCGGTGCCGGTGGATTCTTGTGCTATTTCGTGTTGTCTCCGTTGTTGACTGTGGTGGGGGCGCCTGAGGTCGCCGAGATGACCAGCCAGCCCACCTTGATGCGCATCAACCTCTATCGTCCGACCGGCATCGGAATGCTGGTGGGAGCCGCCATCGGAGGCATCATCGGCGCCGCCCCAATGATCTTCAGCGCCGTAACGGCCCTCAGCGGTGCGTCCTCCCGGGCGGGGGGCGAAGTGGCCGCCAAGGACGAGATGCCGATCGGTCTGCTGTA
>RFIQ01000575.1 GCA_003695565.1 Planctomycetota bacterium
CGGTCCCCGGGCTGCCCGAGGGTTTCGTCGTGGCGGCGGAGAAACGGGATCGACTGGCCGGGCTGTACACCCTCGACGACGATGGCCGATTGCGGCAGGTGGGTAGCGAGGCGGTAACGGCAGGTTTTCTGCGTTTTACGGCGGATTATTGCACGGGGCCGACAGCTCTAGCTTCCGGCGGTGCTGGGCTCGTCGCGCCGATCGGTGACTACCTGCGGTTCCTGCAAATGCTGCTCGGCGAAGGGCGATTGGATGAAACGCGGGTACTGCGCGCGGAAACGGTTCGCTTGATGACGCAGAATCACATCGGGGACCTCCGCGTCCCATTCCCGGGACACGGCGACGGGTTTGGTTTCGGATTCGGCGTGCTGACCGATCGGGGTAAAAACGAGGACGTGGCCAGTGTCGGCAGCTATTCGTGGGGCGGCATTTTCAATACTTACTTCTGGGTCGATCCTCAGCAGCAGTTGATTGGCGTGCTGATGACGCAGCTATTCCCATACGATCACTTGAGTCTGCGCGAAGATTTCAAGCAGCTCGCCTATGCGGCCATCGACGATTCGGGGTTCTCGACGACGTATTGGTACCAGCCAGGGCTGGAGCATGGGAACCCGTATGAGAACCCGCGCCAAGTGCGCGTTAATGCGCCCGAGGCTGTTGTCCATCCGCAGTGGTCCGAGCGCAGCGAGACCCATTCCAGCGGCCTGGCCAACATCCGAGTCGATGAGAAATTGCGCCGCGTCCGCCGCGCGGATCTGGTGATGGAAATCTGGGGCGGCCATCCCGGTACGGCCAACAAACGGGTATGGACCAACGGTCGCCGCCGCCTGGATTTGCCCGAGGTCGGCACGGCGGATGGCCACTGCACGCATCAGTATCCCGCGTTCAACTTGCGTCCTACCGATCTGGTGTCGGGATTCAATGCAATGCAATTCGCGTGCGATAGCGGCACGGCGTCGTGGGGCCACTTCATCGTCGATAACGTGGGGGTAAGCGTTGGTCTGTTGCGAAATGACGAGCGGTTGGAATCCGCGGGCTTGAGCGATTTCGTGGCTCAGGTCGTGGCTGATCCGGTGGCCGACGGCGAAGGGTTTCAACTGCGGATCGACGTTCCACAGGAATTGGCCGAGCAAATCGAACGCGTCGATTACCAGGGGCGTTACTTCGGTTATGACGAGAATGGTAATGGCTACCGCACCGATTGGCACGGGATGTCGAAACACCGCCGGCCGTATGGGATCATCGGATCCAGCGCCCAGTGGCCTTATCGCGTGACGTGGGATACGAGCATGCTGCCAACGCAAAGTCGCGTGGCGGTTCGCGCTGTGGTGCATTTTCGCCAGCCCGCGTCGATCGCCTACCACACGGCTCCCGCCGACGATTTGGCGATTCGCCGCGCGGGAAACGACGCAGTCCGCCTGGTGTACGCGGACGAATTGCCGCGCCCGTTCTGGTCCCGTGCGGGCCGTCGGGTTACCTGCACGATCGACATCGATGTGCCGGTCGAGCGGATTACCCGAGCGGAATTGCATGTTGTCAGTTGGACCGGCGGAGCGGGCGACGTACGCGACTATTTTCAACTCAATGGGCACGCATTGAGCGTCGCCGAGGGGAAAGGACACGAGGTGGTGTATACCAGGCTGCCGGTCGATCCCCGTATGCTGAAGCAAGGCAAAAACGAGATCGAGCTGTTATCCGATACCGCGCACCACGGAATCGAGATCATGCGGCCCGGACCAGCCCTGGCGCTTCGGATCGCGCCGGCGCCGGTTCAATTGGGGGAGGGAAGTGCTCCGGGGGCTCCGGAGATCGATTGCTATGTCGTGAGGACTCCCACCGCCACGTACTACCTGGACAAAGTCGGCGGAGGTCTGGCCAGCATCGTCGATCGCCAAGGGCGCGATTGGTTGAGTTTTCGACCCGAACCGGGCAGCGGCCCGCGCGGCGAGTACCGCGGCTTTCCCAACGCCGTCTTTCAATCGCCAGGCAGCTACTTTCATCCTCGCAACGCCGGTACCGATCCCTGCGTTGCCACGATCGAAGAGGTGACCGACGAGCGCATCCGAATCGGCGTGGCGTCGAGCGATGGGAACTGGATGGGGCGATTCACATTTACACCCGCAGCATGCATTTTCACGATGTTGCGCAAACCGGAGAATAAGAAGTACTGGGTGCTGTACGAGGGGACGCCTGGCGGCCAGTTGGATGCCGACGACTGGTGGATGAGCTCGGGCATGGCACGGAAACAGCCGATCGCCACACCCGCTGACCAGGATCTGCCAGAGCCGGAGTGGATGGCGTTCGGGGATCGCGGCGCGGATCGCATGATCGTGCTGGGGCACTACCGAGATGACGCGTATCCCGATAGTTACTATGCCATGGATGGGGCGATGACCGTGTTCGGGTTTGGGCGGCGCCAAATGTCACGATTCTTGGATTCGACCCCCGACAGCTTCAGCATCGCAGTCGTCGATGGGCAGACTGCACGCCACGCCGCGGAGCACATTGCCATGGTGCAGCGAACCGTTGAGCGAGAGCGGGCGGCGTCTGGTGAGGCGACGGGAACGGCCCGGCAGAGCGACCATCGAGCCGCACTGAAACGCTTCGAGCGGTACGCCATGACGACGGCTGGAGACCCCGAGAACGGCAAGCGGTTGTTCTTCAACGACCTGCGTTTTCGTTGCCAGGTGTGCCATCGCGTCGCGGGCGAGGGAGGGCAGGTGGGGCCGGACTTGACGTCGATCGGCGGCAAATTCGATCGGCCGCATCTGATTGAGTCGGTGCTGGAGCCCTCGAAGCAAATCGTGGAGGGATACCGCACGCAGGTCGTACTTACCGAGGACGGCCAGGTGTTCGTGGGAATCCCCCGGAGCGATTCCGGGGACGCGCTGGTTCTCCGCACGGCGGAAGGCAACGATGTGCGCATCGATCGAGAGGAAATTGCGGAGCAGCGGATGGCTGCGATTTCGTTGATGCCGGTAGGATTAGTCGACTACATCCAGCCGACCGAATTTGCCGACTTGATCGCGTATCTGGAAACGTTGCGTACCGGGCCGGCCAAGATGGGAGCGGGTGTTGCCGGTCCTGTCGCATTGCCGGAGGGGTTTGTCATCGAGACCGTCGCCACTGGATTGACCGGCGCCACGGCGATGGAGATCGCTCCCGACGGCAGAGTTTTCATCTGCGAGCAGACCGGGGCACTGCGCGTCGTGGAGAACGGGACGCTGGTCGAACACCCGGTCGTGGAGTTACCGGTGGAGTGTTACTGGGAACGCGGTTTGATTGGTGTGACCGTGCATCCCGATTTTCCCACAACGCCCGATGTGTTCGTTGTGTACGTCGCGGGGCAACCGTATCCGCATCATCGGATCAGTTGCATTCGCCTCGAGGGCAACCGCGGCGTGCCTGAATCCGAACGCATCTTGTTGCAAGGAGACGACCAGCGGCAGTTCGGCGGCAATGTCCCCGCCGGGCATCAGGGAGGTGCCATTCATTTCGGCCCCGACGGCAAGCTCTATGTCGGAATCGGGGAGCAGACAGCGGGAACGCCCGCCCAGCGGCTGGACGCCCTGCAAGGAAAAATCCTGTGCCTCAACGCGGACGGTTCGATTCCGCCAGACAATCCGTTCGTGGGGCAGACGCAGGGCAAGTACCGAGCCATTTGGGCCATCGGCTGTCGCAACCCGTTCACCTTTGCGATTCGCCGCACCGACGGGCTGATGCTGATCAACGATGTCGGCGGCAAGTATGAGGAAATCAACCGGGGTATGCCTGGCGCCAACTACGGATGGCCGATTGTCGAGCACGGTCCAACCGATGCCGAAGGGATCGTGGGGCCGATTTACTGGTATCCCCAATCGTCGATCAATGGCGGCGATTTCGCTCGGGACAATCTGCCCGGTTCGTGGCGCGGCAAGTACTTCTTTGCGGATTTCGTACAAGGCTGGATCCGGGCCCTGGATCCGGATAACCCCGGCGAGGCGGCAACGTTTGCGACTGGGCTGCGTCGGCCGGTCGATCTGAGGTTTTCCCCTTCGGGCGATCTCTACGTGCTGCTCCGCAACGCATGGGTGGTGGACGACAAATTCGAGCCGCGCACCGGATCGCTACTGCGCATTCGTTATCAACCGCGCGATGGCTCCTGACTTGGTGGGAGACCGGCCCAAGGTGATTTCCTGAGGCGTGCGGGCTTCAACGGCATGTCAGCGATGAGTGCACCACGCCTGGCGAGTCTGGCAAAATCCTCGGACGTTTCTTCGCGACGCCTGGCCACTCGACCCAATTGCTCGACGGCCCCAAGAACCACTCCCGGCCCGAATTGCCGGCGACACGCTATATTGGTGCAGTACTGTCCGATTCGCCTCGTCGAATAGATCCCATTTGGAGAAAGATGCGCGATGAACGATCAAGCGGTTCGCCAGCACGTGTTGTTCTTGCTCGATGGCGGAGGCGCTCATTTAGATTTTGAGAAAGCCATCCATGGAATGCCATTTGAACTACTGGGACGGCACGTGCCGGGGTGCCCACATACCGTTTGGCGTTTGGTAGAGCACATGAGGATATGCCAGTGGGACATTCTTGAATTCTCTCGAAATCCCGACCACGTGTCACCGGTGTTCCCTGACGGGTATTGGCCGACGGAGGACCAGCCGCCCACGGTGGAAGCTTGGGAGCAGACCCTGACGCAGTTCCGCAACGATCTGCAAGCCATGAAGGAGCTCGTGACGGATCCCGCCGTCGACTTGCTCGCGCCGATTCCCCATGGCGACGGACAAACCATCCTGCGCGAAGGCTTGCTGGTGGCCGATCACAACGCTTACCATCTCGGTCAACTGGTCGTCCTTCGCCAGTGCCTCGGCGCGTGGCCCGCGTGAAGGATCCCTTGTCATGTTCGCGGTTCTGTGACGCATTGTCGATTCCCAAAAGGGGGCTGTCTTAGCGAGTTCAGCGGTCGATGTTTCGTAGTACAGTCGGCCGTTGATTGAGTACACGTTCGGCACCCCAACCGTCTGTTGTTCTCTTGTACCATGGCCACGGCACGATTTCCGATGTGCACGATCTCGTCGATTGCGGCGTAGGTTTCAGCGGATAGTTGAGATCGAGTCATTGCGATTCACCGACATGTGCCAAGAAAGTCGAAAACAGCACCGAATCGTGAACGGCGGTCCGAATCAGCGACGCCACAGAACGAACGGGTGAACGACGGATTGGGATTTGAAGTTGGAAGCGCAAAGTAGACGCAGTGCCAATCCTGCAGTTCAACTCATTGTTCTGCGACAATCCGGTTTCACATGCTTGTGAGCGATTGGAGTCTCGCATCAAGTTCTTTGAGCATTTCCTCATCGAAACCGATGATTTCAAACCGGATCGTGCGATCCCTGTCAATTAAGTATGTTCGCGGTATTATCTCATTTGCGAATTCGGAGTAAATTGTCCTATCCGGGTCAGGCACAAATAGCATCTGAAATCCATTGTCAGCTACAAATGCATCCAGCGTTTCCCTGGTTTCGTCACGCCCCACAACCACAAAAAGAACGTCGTTGCGGTCGGCATATTTGTCGGCTAGTCTTTGCAAATGCGGCAGTTCAGCCAAACAGGGACCGCACCATGTCGCGAAAAAGTTCACTACAACAATCTTTATTGGCCCATGCGGCGATTCTGTCTCACCGAATAGTTTTTCAAAATCCTCGCTTTTGTCGCCAGCACGACGGTTAGATGTTTTGGAAAACTGCTCCTCCTGAGCGAGGCCTGATTTCGCCATTAGTTCCCGTCCCAATGAAGGGCGGATCACGCCTCTCCAAAGGCCGAGTTGGGCCAATGGGATAAGCGCTGCTATCAAGAGAAATATTCCCCCGCGTTTGAGTCGCCTTGTACGCTTTTCGGAACGCCAATAGCCAATTGCAACCGCAACTTGGGCTACACCGAGGATTGCGAACAACGGAATACACCAAAGCAGTACGGTGTAAGCCCAAATCAAGGCGGTGTTGAGCAGGGAGAAGTCGGAAGACATCAGGTTCGGTCCTTTCTGGATTTACGTAGTAGCGCAACACCAGTTCAGGCACTGGAACTGGCTGAAGTAGGCGCTAAAAATCGCAGAACGACCAAAACCACGCGTCGCGAATGGGGCCAACTGACGTTGCTTTCGTCTTGCCGCGCGAACGCCATTGCAGCTCGTTTGCACCTTCGTACTCGTACTCAGCATCGCGGCACTCGTACTCGACCGCTGGTTCGAACACCGCGTCGGCCCGCGCGATCAATCGCGTCAACATTGAAACAACCCGTTGGAGCAGCGATTTGAGTTCGCGATGGCGAGCATCGTCGAGTCCGCCGGTTGCGGAAAGCACGTCCTGAATCGCGGCACACTCGAGCGCCGAACCGCACGCGACGTCGAGA
>RFIQ01000576.1 GCA_003695565.1 Planctomycetota bacterium
CGTGTAGACCGCACGACCACGGGCGTTGACATGCCAGGCGTCGGCGAAGTTTCGCTGGTCGTGCAAGTAGTCGCCGTCCGGCACGAAAACCGGTGTATCCGGCCCCAGCAGTTCCCGGTACCTGTTCAGCCACCCCATCTCCTCCGATGCAAACCCTCGATACACCGGCGGCACAATGGCCACGACATCGATGCCGCGTTGTCGCGCAGCGGCCACGATTTCGCGAAACCATGCTACGGCGCGCTCGTCGACAGGTTGCCTGCCAGGCTGGGTATCGGGATCGAGTCGCTGCCGCTCGAGATCAACGCTTTCCTTCCGAGACGCATTGGCGGCAGGAATATTCGGATCGAATCGATCGCCGCGTCGAATTGACAATACATCGTGCCATCCGATCTGCGTGCTGAACTGGGCCATCGCCCACATCGGCACCCACCGCCACACCGCGACTTGCATCGCACCGAATTCGCGAGTCAAGTGCTGGCGGATCGTGGGATCGTCCAATCGAGCTACATAGCGGAATTCATCCAGCGGATGGGGTAGCACATCCCGCTCTAGCCCTCGCGGATGCAGCTCCAACAACAGGACCCGGCAGCCATGTCGTTGCAGAAACAGTTTCCAGTACAACGCTTGCTCGGAAACGCCGCGGCCGCCCCACGCCAGTTGCACGGCGGTCGCTCCGGTCCGTCTCTGCAAATCCTCAGGGTCGACGCTCTCCTTAGCCATGGACGAACCGAGAATCGCCACGTCATAGCGTGTCGGCGAGGACAGAAACAGCCAATTGACACGGCTGGCGGGGTTCTCTCGCGCGGCCATCCGCAAAAATCGATCATTGGCGATCAGAACGAGCACCCCACACAGCGCAGTGCCCCACCAAACCAGACACCGCCGCCATCGGATCACGGGCCAGGCCCGCCACCGAGTTGTTTCCCACGCGGCGCATCCCAACCGCCGCGCTTCGATGGGTTGCACCTGTGCCATCATGCGAGCGCCTGCTGAATCTGAGCGACCAAACCGTTATCGGGATCGTCAGGACTGGGCAGCAAGTAAGCCGCGTTGGACAGGAAAGGTGCGCGAAACTGAGGAGACAAAGCGTAATAATCTTCGAGTACGGCGGAACTGAATTTGTAATCGTGCGCATCGTTGCCTTTGACAAAGACGAGTCGCCGCGCCGAATCGATCAACGTTTCCGCTTGTCCCCCGGCCTCCAAGTACTGCCGCATCGCGCGAGCCGCGTGCGCCCGGTCTTGGGAGGCGGCCCGAAAGATCTCCTCGACGGTCGGCGGTTGCCCCTGCTCATCCGGCTCACGATCCAACTCGATACGCGTCTCCCGCACCCGGCCCCGCGACTGCATCGATTGGCGAAAGTGGGGGATGAAAGCTGCGTTTTGCAGTAACAATTCCCATCGCGTGCGGCGGCGGTATGCAGTGCGGTACGCGTACTGCAGCGCGTTGGTGGCCGTGGCGGAATGCAGCGAGATAATCCCCGGCTGTTGTTCCAGCATTTCGCCCGCGGACAGGAACAGCGCGTCGCTGATCGACTGCGCCGCAATCCCCCCCTGCAACATCCTGGCTGTCGCGTCGACCGCTTCCTGAGGAGTACAGGTTCGCCAGGTATCCAACAATTCCCGTGTTGCGCCGGCATCGATGCGTCCGGTGCCCGGTCTGCCCAGCGACTCGATGGCCGTCTGCGTCACCCGCCACGCCCGGTCCGGTTCCAGGTCGCTGGCGGCCGGATTCGGTTCCCCCGTATGATTCAACAACGCATAGGCCAGCGAACGGAGCACGGGCTCGGCATACCTCCACCCGATGCACTGAAGTGTTCGATAGGCATTGGCCACATAGATCGCCTTGTGACCGATGCTGCGATAATCGCGACAACCATAATGTGCCATCAGGTCAAACACTTCATGGGCGCTGGCCGACCGGCACAGCGCGCTGACCGCTGCATCCGCCGCCTCTTCATCCCAGGCATCCATGGCCTGTTGAAAGGCCTGCCGAGCGCGATGGGGAGGGGGCATGCGGGACTCGTCCACGGCCGCCATCGTCCAGTCCCCCTCTTGCACGTCCCGCGCCTGCGACGACTTGAAATAATCCAGGGCCCAAAAAATGGGCAACCACCGATCGGATTCGGAGGCAGCCAGACTGGCCAAGTGGGCCGAGTTGACGACCAGGACAGCATGGAACTTGAAACCCACGCTGGGCCGCGGTTGGACGTTGCGTACTCCGGCCAACAACAGCGCGGCAAGAACCTCGCGATAGCTCGTCCCGGCGCGGACCCGAGCCGCAAAGGTCTCGACGACTTTGCCGCGGGGCGTTTCCTCGAGCAACTGCACCAGCGGTTCGATATCTGGGGAAAACCGCACCGCATCGGCAGGCAATTCCATGTCAGCCGCGGAAACTGGTGGCAACCGGCGCAGAAACCCGAGTTCCTCCAACGTCAGTAGGCCCCCCGCCACTCCGGCACCTAAAAACGATCGCCGCGATCCACTCAGTCGCATCTGCATCATCCACCCCCATGCCTAACCCCGGAAAACCTCTCGGAAGATTCGTGATCGGCCCACGGCCAGCAACGTTCTGCGAAGACCTGCCCTTCGACGAAACAGCCTGCAGACTCGGCAGAGGCAAATCACTCGCGCGCCCACGCCATGCTTAGTATACCACTTTCCTCCCCAGGCTCCTCTCTGACCCTCGGTGTCATGCGCGCGGGGGCGCATTCCCAGGCGGCCCCGGGCACCGGCCAAGAGTAACCGCCTTGGCCATTCCAGGTCGAAAGCACCCATTTATGGTGACAGATCGACATGATTGACCCACGATCTTAGGACCGTCCTTGAAATAACCGTCCAGTCTGCAGCCAATCTCTCGGAGTCGTGTCCTCCGCTGCCCGACTAAGAGAGTCAGGCTACGGCGCGATGCGACAGTTATATCCGGGACGCTCCTTACTCGGCTTCGTGGCGGTAGAACCAGCCCAGAGGGAGGGAACGAAAGCGTGTGGACAACCAACCGGATTGGGCGCCTGATTCCCAATACGAAAGCAGGACACGCGAACCGGCAAAGGTGAGGCTGGGATAGGAGTAGGTGCGGGCGGGATCGGATTCGAGCTCGCCGGCAATGCGCCACGATTGGCCTTCATCGGTGGATACGGCAGCCACCAGCGGGGTCCGCCGCCCGCCATGATCGGCCTCGGGCGAGTAGGTGTTATTCCATATCAACATCAAGTCGCCGGTAGCGGGTATGCGGCGGATGGTGGCAGGAGCCTCTGGGGCTTGGATCCCCATCGACTCCATGGGACTCCACGTGTCGCCACCGTCGCTGGAATAACTCCGGCCGATGTACCCCAGCTGCGTACGGATGATCATCAGCAACCGACCATCTTTCAGCTCGACCACATCCGGCTCCATCGCGCCTCGCCTCGGCGCATCGACTCGACCTCGACCCGGCCGCCAAGTGCGTCCTCGATCGTCGGAGATATAACAACGGGATACGAAGTGATTTTCCTGCCGCACGTCGCGGGTGGAAGCTGCCGGGACGATCCACCGCCCCGATGAGAGGATGGTGACACGATCGTTGTTGACGACGTGGTAACCAGGGTCTGTGGTGACCCGAACCGGCGGCCCGAAGGATCGCCCCTGGTCACTGGAAAAGCGCACCAGCATCTGCAGGTCGTCGAAACCGTTCTTTTCGAGGTAGAACATGGCCAGCTCGCTTGCCCCATCGTCACGGTCGATGCGGCGCAAGGTGACGCTCATCACATTCTGTTTGCCCGTATTCTCCTGCAGCACTTCTGGTTGCGACCATGTTCGCCCGCCGTCGCTTGAACGACGTCCCACGATCCGCGCTTGTGAGAAATCGCTCCCACCGCCCATGAATTCGGTGATGGCGAACAGCAGGGAGCCGTCTTCCAATTCGACGATCGACCCTTCGGTGTATCGCGGATGTTGTGCATCGGCCGGATAGACCAAAACGGAAAGGTCTTCGTCACTGAACGCCACGCGCGACGCGACGTGCGGTTGGTTCGACTTCCAGGCCGCCACGGATTGCTCCAACTCGGGCGCCCCCTCGGCAACCTCCCGGTTTTTCTCGAAACGGATTACCTGCGGATCGGTAGCGTTGTAGGTAAAGGCAGTGGCTTTGGGACTGAGACCGAGC
>RFIQ01000577.1 GCA_003695565.1 Planctomycetota bacterium
GACTTGGCCTTCATGGCTTCTTGGACGCGAAATACCTGCGTCAGGATCCACGGCCCGCCGAAATACCCTCCCACGAGGATCAGGATCGCAACGATCAGGAATGGTGCCGAGATCAAGGGGCGTTTGGAAGTTTCCGAGTTCATGTCAGGCCTCATTCGATAAAGAGAGACAATGGATGGAAAAAATGGCTCGCGGTCGCCGGCCGCAACACTTGGTATGCCGGGGGCACGAAGCCGCGCTCGCGCGTCGGCGGCAGCCTGCGACTTGGAAAGCGCCAGCGCCCGACCTGCCAAGAGCGAAAAACGAAAGGCGCGAGAAAAACCATCGCAACTTGGCTAGGGCACGGAATCTGGTTCGGTGATGAATCGCAAAAGCGAAGCAAACTCCCGATCGCTCAAAGTGTATCAAGGTTGTCCGGCATCAACGACCGCGCGGTTTGTTTTTCTTGAACGACTCGTGACGCATCGACAATTCTTACGCTACCGTCATTGAGCATCACGCGCACTTGTCCATCGTCTGACGGTTGCACGATACCCGCTACTATTTCGTCGTCCTCCAGCAGCAGCACTTTGACTTGGAACGCCGGGTCGACGTTGGCATTGGGTACCAGAATGTCCTCGGCCAGCCGTTTTACGCCGCGCCCAACGGCCCCGTCAAGTTGGGGCGCGATTTCGTTGCCAATGCCGCGTAATCGGTGGCAGGCGGCACATCGGCGTTGAAACACCTGCCGCCCTAATTGGCGGTCGGCCTCCGCCCAATTGAGCGCGGCGAGCCGCTCGTCGACCAGCGTCGAGGCGACTTGCGAGCCCTGCGCTGCCCCCTCGGAGAAGTTACTGCTACGGTCGACCAGAGCCTGCAGCCCAGGTGGCAGTTGGCCACTCCTTTCCCGCAAGTGTGGCAGTGCTTCCCCGATCCCCAATGGACCATGTGCCAACAGGTC
The DNA here is from genome assembly GCA_003695565.1 of Planctomycetota bacterium. GTDB lineage: Bacteria > Planctomycetota > Planctomycetia > Pirellulales > Pirellulaceae > Aureliella. Next base: position 941 of record RFIQ01000577.1, read on the forward strand.
CTCGAGCAACCCCAGCCCGGTGGGGCGGTGGGCGAGGCGACGGATCAATTCATTGCGGCCTGAGCGGTCGAGAAGGTCGATCAGTTCGGCGGCAGGGCGGGTTGGGGACATTTGGCCAAGGCCAGCGGTTTGCGGGCGGTGTTCGGCGAAGGTCGACCAGCGTTCGAGCCAGTCGAAGCGGTGGTGAGTTAGGGCAACTTCGATGAGGTCTGCGGCGTTCGCATCGCCTTGCGCCCGCTGCCGAGCTGCTGCCAACCATCCCTGCGATGCGCTGGACCAAGGCAGTCCCAGCAGAGCGTCCCACCGCGCCGGATCGATGTGGCGCCCCAGCCCCAGGTTCAATAACCGCAAGCTGCGCGAGAAGTTCGCTGATCCCTCTGGATGATCCAACCCGGCATAAGAGAATTCTCCGGCGGCGATCCAGGCATATGCGTTCCCGTCGTCCGCGTCCACTATCTCCAGCCGAACCGGGCGGCCGGCGAAAGGGTGCAGATCCCATTCAACCCGCTGCGCAATATCGCTGCGCGGGGGATAGGCTGTGGCGATGGGGAGCCCATCGGGGACCAACACCAATCGTACGTGGTTCTTGCGGTGGTCAGCCGCTGGGGGGGGACCGTTGTGACCTGCGATCAGAAAGCTCAACTGTTTCGGGCAGGAAAACACCGGGCCGAGGAGGCTGCCCCGGTAGCTCTCCCCTCGCGTGTGGCTGGATAGTAGCGGCACCGAGCGGCCGTCGAACGATTTTCGCTCCTGCAGAGCCCAGAAGCCCGCGGATCGATCTAGCCATAACGACCATCGGTTGTCCGACTGCAACAGTTCTTGTTGTCCCTGGCCGAGGAGGTGACCGTCCAACCACTTCTCCACGGCTTGCACAAGCTCGTGGACGGCCGCGGGATGATCTCGAACCAGTCCCCACACGCGCTCCACCTGTTGTACGAACTGATCCGGTTCCTCGCGCCAGTGGTACAACAGCCGGACGATTCCGTGCGCCTCGGCGGCGGTTCCTCGCGACGCTACGCGCTGGATCACCAAGTCGACCAATTCGCGTTCCGCGGTAGGGGTGGAGGTTAGCAAGTGGAGCAACTCGCGATCTGCATCTGGGTGATCCACACCGGCCAGGATACGCAGCGCTTCGCGCATGTGCGTCTCGGCGTTGGTTGCTGCCGGGCCGGTAACGTCGGCGACAAACTGCTGGATGGCCCCCGATCGCCGCAATACTTGAGCGCAGGCCACGCGCCCCGCGTGGGCCAGCATGGGGTCGTCCTGGTCCGCAAGCAGGACCAGACGCCAGAGCCTGTTCGCATCGATCGAGGTGCCGCGACGGCCCAAGAGTTCGGCTGCGGCCTTCAGCGTTTCGCCCATTGCTCCGCCCCGTCCCTCGACCCGATCAAGCGCACGGCGGGCACGTTCCAGGACGGGCCGGGCCAACGGCGGCGACCACCCACCCGCCATGCGCATGACTTGGCACAGGGCTTGCTGCGTATCGGTCACCGCCAGAACCCCCTCCACGACATCAACCGTCAGTTGGCTGCGGCGCGCGAGGACTTCCACGCACCCGGCTCGAAACAGGGCCGGCGCATCCTCTTCCTGACACCAGGCGGACAGCGAGTCGGTATCCAGGACTGGTTGAGCGACCAAGCGTTCCACAGCGCAACGGCGCAACGCAGTGTTCTGGGAGCCGAGGACTTCCTGCATCCACTGACGGAGTTCTGTTGCGGGCATGCGCGCCGTGCGGGGCAGGTCCCGCAGTTGGTTCTGACGCTGGACGCGGGAGCTCTCATCGAGCCCTCGGGCCACGATGCGCCAGATCCGCCCAGAGGTTCGGTCACGGCCGGGGTGGTCCAAGGGGACTCCGTAATGCCCGATGATTCGGTTGTAAAAGTCGGCGATGTACAGGGCTCCATCCGGCCCAAGTTGGACATCCACTGGGCGGAACCACGGATCGTCGCAGGTCAAGAAATCGGGCAGCTCCACCGCAGAGACCGTCGCGCCGCGACGCTCCAGTCGGTTGGCATTGATGCGGCTGGTCATCACATTGCCACTGTAGAAGACGCCACGATAGGCCGGCGGAAAGAGGTCGTCCTCTACCAGGGCAACGCCGCTGATCGCCGTGCTCTGGTGCATGTGCTGCATCATTGCGGGTGCGAATCCCACGCCGTCGTGTGGGCGGCCGAAACTGGGGTAACAGGCACGACGAATCAATGCCGTAAGGGGACGACTGTGGCAATCGGCCGTGTACCAGTTGCCATACAAGTCTTCCGTCATGCCGAACGGGTTGACCTGGCCCCGCGTGAACAACTCGATGTGCAATCCATCGACGGAAAAGCAAAAAGTGCTTCCAGAAATCAGGTTGACCTGGGAGCCGTCCCGCGCCTCTACATGCGATTGATTGTTAAAGCCGTGGCAAGCGTAGATCCATCCATCATGACCTCGGCGCAGAGCGTTGATCATGCCGTGCGTGTCCCGGGTGGTGTCGAAAGGGCCTAACAGTTTGGTCCGCTGATCCGCAACGCCATCCCCGTCCGTGTCCTGCAGGTGCCATAGGTATGGAATACTGAAACTAATGGCGCCGCTGTCCACTGGGATCAGGCCGATGGGTATGTTCAGCCCGTCGGCAAACGTGGTAACTGTGTCGAATTCCCCGTCCCCGTCCGCATCGGCCAGCACTTTGATCGCATCTCTGGCTGGGCGTCGACCATCGGCCGGGTAAGGGTATTCAACGGTGGTCGTCACCCACAATCGGCCGCGGTCGTCCCAAGCCATGTTCAGCGGTTTGGCGATCTGCGGCTCGCAGGCTACTAGCTGCACCTCGAATCCCGGCGGCACGTGGAAACTGGCCAGTTCCTCGGCCGGAGACCGCCAATCGGTGGTTCGTACCGCCAGCCCAAATTCCTCGGTCGGTGTCACCGGTTCGGCGGCTCCCACGAATTCGCTAGTGCGATCGGCTGGAAGTGCTGGGAGCGTGGTGAACACCAGGCAATATCCCCAGCAAATCCAGAGTTCGATCCACTTCCTATAACCCGCCCGGCAGGCTCCCGTCGAACGCGTTTGGGACGCCACCCGGCCGCGGCGCGGGGGACCGATCGACCCCTGTGGCACGGTCGTCGCTCCGCACCGCGTCGAGGTCGAGTGCCTGATCCCGTGTTGATAGGACGAGCGATTTCGGTGATAGCAAGACGCGTGATGCGGTTGGGAATCGAGCATGGGAGAATCGATGCCACGCATTCGGTAGAGGATCGAAAGAAAGGAGGTACAATAACTGCGCAACGGAAGTTGGACGCGATGGCGGGGTTGGAGTATTGTAACAGCCCAACCATGCCTCGCGTTTCCGAATCCGACCCGGATGGGCAACGGCAGATTCCCACTATCTCCTAGGAGTTACGATCGTGTTACGGAACAACCTTATTATTTGGAACCGAGCCACTGTGGTCGCGGCCCTCGCCATCAGCCTGCTGTCGGTGTGGCCCGCGGCTCCGGCATGCGCCGCGGATGACGCCAAACAACTCTTGCTCGCCGACGGGCAATTGAGTATGCCCCTGCCCTCCTCGTGGAAAGAAGTGCCACCGCGGTCGAGGATCATCGAGCACGAATACGCGGCACCTGCCGACGCGAAAGCCAATGATCCCGTCGCCCGCATCACGATTATGCGGGCCGGGGGCTCCATCGATGCCAACATCGAGCGATGGTACACGCAGTTCTCTCAACCCGATGGCGGATCGACCAAAGATCGCGCCAAAGTGGAGAAATTCGAAGTGGCCGGCATGCCCGTCCACTGGGTGGAAATCACTGGAACTTTCAAAGAATCCATGGGCGGTGGACCGTTTGCGCCAGGACGGGTCGTGGAACGTCCCAATTACCGGATGATTGGCGCTATTTTGGAAACCAAGAATCGAGGGACTTATTTCTTTAAGATCACGGGGCCCGACAAACTGGTA
>RFIQ01000578.1 GCA_003695565.1 Planctomycetota bacterium
AATTGGTAACGAACAACTCCGACCGCAACACCAATTTTGCGGATGGTCAGGACGAGTTCGACGCCAACATTAGCGGCTACGTCGATGCCAACGGCCGGCCGCTGATGGTTCAGGAAGCGTTCGACGTCGGTGACAATGGTGCGCCGGATGCGTGGCGACAGGTCCGCGCGTCGTTGGCTCCGTTTGCTGGGCATCAGAATGTCAAGATTCGCTTCGAATTCAACACGTCCGGCACGTCTCGTTCACAGGACGAGTTGCGGGGCGGTGAAGAATTCGTGGCGGTCGAGGGTTGGAAGATCAACGACGGCGACAACTTCACGGTCCAAGCGGTCGATCAGGTCCCGACGCAGACGTCGACATTCGAATTTGACCTGGGCCTGGTGCTCAATTTGCCAAGCGGTGCGGGGATCGAGAATGGCGATTCGCTGACCGTCAATGGCGTAACGTACACCTTCTCGCAGACCAGCAATGCCGGGAACGATATCCAGTATGCGGTGACCGATTCGGCGGCCGATATCGCCACCAAGGTAGCGGCCAAGCTGACCACTTCCTTCCCGACTACGGTCAACCCCCAGCGTCCCAACACCCTGAACGTGGACGCTCCGGTTGGCGGCACCTATTCGGTATCGGGCTTGCCGGCCTCGACCATCCAAGGCGTGCCTGGGGTCAGTGGGACCAACGTGCGGATCAAGGTCACTCAGGCCGATTCGGCCGATCAAATCCGCGACGCAGTCCGCGCCGCCCTGGCTGCGACGTTCAATGCAGTCGGCCAACAGACGAACGTCGATGTGTGGCCGATCTACGGGACGACGCTGCGGTTGTTCAAGTACGCCGTGACGGCTAACAACAGTCCGATGGTGCAAGCCTCGATCCGTCTGGGGGACGCCTTCGGTGCGGATGCACGGATCACCAGCCTGTCCGACATGGATGAGCGGGCGCAGCAGAACAACTTCGAGGGCCTTTTCATCGACGATATCATCGTCGGTCTGGCCGAACGCGGCGAGGCAGTGGTCAGCAATCCGCCGGTCCGGGCTCCCAACTTCCAGAACAATGCCGGTTTCTTTTCGGCGAACCTCGAATACGAACCGACTGGATTCGGCATCGATGAAGTCGAGCAGGGGCGATACCAGCTCGACATTCGCACGTCCGCTGATTACGGCTGGACGGTCAATGGCGATCAGCTCGACGTGAGCAATCCGTTCCAACCAGGCCGCTCGTTCGATTCCAACGATCGCCTGGTACCCGGAGTGGGGATTTCTGTGGCTAACGGTGCGGCTGCGATTCCCGATGGGACTACGTTCACGCTCAGCGATGGCATTCGGCAATTGACCTTTGAGTTCGACGTGACCATCGCGGCTACCGACACGGCGGCCGGCACGACTCCGGGCAACGTAGCCATCGCGCTCAACGCCAACGACTCGGCGGTTGAAGTCGCTGGCAAGATCCGCGACGCGATCAATTCGAGCACGGTGCAGTCCATCCTCGGCATCTCGGCCAGTATTCCGGAAAACGGCACGGTGATCGAGTTGCACGGACCGGCCGCTTTCAATCGATTGGGCAGCACCACGCTGACCGGCGTTCCGGGGCTCAGCTCCGTCGTTTGGGGCGGCGAAACGGTATTTGGTGAAGATCACGGAGATGCCAACCGATTGCGCGATCAAGGAATGGTCGTGGTCAGCTCCACGGCCGTGCACAATAGTTCCGGATTCGGAATCGTCGTCGATGCCGCGGCGCGTGGCGGAGCCGAACAGCCGGAACCTGGTTCCCCGATCTTCTATCCGACGAACAACCCGGACCGGCTGGCCCCGGGCGTGGTGTTGGTCAACAACGTGCTAGATACCAACGGTGGCGGTGGAATCCTGATCAGCGGCGACGGATTCAATCCCAATTTGGCGCATGGTCAGGACATCATTCGTCCCAGCACCGTGGCGCGGGTGATCAACAACACGGTCTACGGCGGCGGCAGCGGCACGGGCATTCGCGTGGAGCAAGGGGCTTCGCCGAGCATTATCAATAACATCATCGCTAACAACGCTACCGGCATCGACGTGAGTGGAGCGCAAAACACGTTCACGCTTGGTGCCAATTTCTACTTCGGCAATAACAACCACGTGAATCCGGGTGGTGCGCCGGAGACGTTCCGAATCATTTCGGGGCAAGATCCGTTCGTCGGCGCGGCCGCGGGGAATTTCTATCTGGTGGCCGGTTCGGAGGCCATCGATAGTTCGCTGGAAGCGCTGCCGGAACACGCATCGCTGACGCAGATCAAGTCGGCGTTGAGTTTGCCGCCGAGCCCGGCATTGGCTCCCGACCGCGACATCGTGGGCCAGCGTCGCGTGGACGATCCGAACGTCAATACGCCCGCCGGTCAAGGGGCCAATGTGTTCAAGGATCGTGGTGCTTACGACCGAGCCGACTTCTTCGGGCCTCAGGCAATCTTGTTGCAACCAATTGACAACGATGCGGCGGGTACCGATGTAGACCGGACGGTGACCTACGTTCGACTCGATCAAGGCAATCTGGCGTTCTTCTCGCTGCTGCTCAGCGAAGGGCAGAACGGTACGGGACCGAACAATGCGACCGTGACGCAGGATTCGGTGGTCTTGACCGAAAACGGGCGTTTGCTGACACCGGGTGTCGATTACGTCTTCGGCTTCAACGCGAACAGCCGCAACATCCGATTGACTCCGCTGGCCGGACTGTGGCGTTCGGACAGCGTGTACGAAATCACGCTGAACAATCAGCAGGCAATGCGATTGACGGCACCGGATGGATTGAGCATCGCGGATGGTGACCAATTCTCAGTCACCATCGGCGGTACCTCCACGACGTTTGAATTCGACAGCGATGGCAATGTCTCCAGCGGTGCGGTTGCCGTGCCGTACGCGCAGACCTTCGAACGCTATCAAATGGCTGCAGCCATGATGGCCGCCATCAATGGTGCCTTCCCTGGCACCCCTGCATATTTGTTGGGTGATGCGGCGGTGATGGTCAATGGAGCGACTGCCGTGGACGCCGGTTCTCCGGCGTTGTTCGACGCACGCAACATCCCGGCGATTCAGGATGTCGCGGGCAACTTGTTGCAAGCCAACCGACCGACGTCGTTGACGCAATTCACCATCGTCATGCCGGAGGTCCAGGTCGATTACGGCGACGCACCGGGCGCTGGCTCGATGACTCTGCAGGCTCAGAACGGATCTCGCCACGCCTTGTTGCCGGTCGACGCAGTGCAACTGGCCCTGGGTGTGTTTGCCGATGGGGATCCTGACGGAGTGAACAGCCCCGCAGCGCGCGGCGACGACAACGAATCGACGTTCCTTGGATCGACCATCGCGGGCATCACGTTGGGAACACCTGGTCCGGCGATCGTCCAGGTTCCCACGCCGACGGCCGCTATCGATGGGCAGCAGATCATCGTGACCGATCCGATCTTGAAGACGGCCATATTCGAATTCGATCGCGATGGCTCTCCATCCAGCGGTGCAGTCATCCCGGTGGACGTTTCCGCTGCAGTCACTGCTGCTGACGTAGCCGTCGCTCTGCGCGATGCGGTCAACGCCGCCGTGC
>RFIQ01000579.1 GCA_003695565.1 Planctomycetota bacterium
ATCCCAGGCTGTGGTGGCTGTGGGTGAAATCCAAACGATCGAAATGTTGCTGGAACAAGCCCGAGGGGCACTGCGCAGTGGGGCGGTGGCCGATGCAATGCGCTTGGGGTTGGCGGCCGACACGCGGGCTCAAACCATACTGTACCGGGCGCGCCGCAACGCCCTGGAGCAGTTGCCCAGCCCGCAATCGAGCCCGTTCGTCCTGCATCCGGCCGCCTTGGAACTGCACTGGCGCATGGCCGATGCGTGTGCCCGCAGCCAATGGCGAACCGCACCGCTGCCGGGTGCAGCCTTCACCGACCTGCCGTCCATGCTGCGTGCCGGTTGGGAACAACAGCGCCGGTTGCAACAGGAAGTAGAAAGCCGGGTCGAACTCGTCCCCACTTCCACTGCGGCGGGACAGTTGCGAATGGCCGCCTACTCCAACGGGCCGGCCCCCGATCAGGTGCCCGGTGGTTACGAAGGGGCATCGATCCGCGTTCGCAGCGCTCCCGTGGCCCTGACGGCGGGGCAATTTGTTCGCGTGCGGGCCACGGCCAGGATTCTGAAAATGGGGCAGGCGCCAGGCACTGGCCTGTTGGTCTACGATAACCAATTGGGACCCGGATTCGGCCAGTTGGTGCACGGGCCCCCCGGGGCCGATGTTCCTGTCGATCTGTACCGCATGGTCGTCGCCGACGGAGAATTTCGCGTGCTCAGCGAGTGCCGCGGACATTGCGATGTCCTGCTCGAAGGATTGCGGATCGACGTTATTGAACCTGCCGTGAACCGGGCTGCCTACCCGACCGAGCCGCGTACGACGAAATGAGCCCGCCGTCGTGTGTCGGTCCCCAGCCAACCGGCAAGGAGAAAACTCCAAGGGGGTTAACTGCAATCCCATCGTGGACCGGGGAGTTCAAATCGAGATCCCTGGTTGTGGGCAAACCTTCAACGACGCCACAGATAACTCGAGTCGATGCATCGCAATGTTGTAAATGGGGCCGGTCAACAGAATCCGCGTGCTGGGTGATTGCCGTCGATGAATGATGCGATAGAAATCTGGAATGCGGGAGTGGATGCAGTTCGCCCAAAGCGGTTGCTTGCTGAGCACGTGGCGGTTGGGCCTCATGCACTGCGTGTCGACGCAGCGGAGATCTCTCTGGCTGGCGTGCAGCGCATCGTGGTCGTTGGTGGTGGTAAGGCGGCCGCTACAATGGCGCACGCGCTCGATCGATCCGTGCTGCGCGACCTGCGTGCTTGCCAGCCGTCGATCCAGGTGGAAGGCTGGTTGAATTGTCCGGCCGAAACGATCGATCGCGGGTCGTCGCTTGACGGGATCCACCTGCACCCTGCCCGGCCCTCGGGCGTGAATGAACCAACCCAACAAGCGGTTCTGGGAACAGAACGCATTTTGCAACTGGTGGAGACCGCGGCGCCACAGGATCTGGTCGTGGTGTTGTTATCCGGCGGCGGATCGGCCCTGCTGTGCGCACCCCCACCGGGGATTACTTTGCGCGATAAACAGAGCTTTGCGCGTGAAATGGCTCGGGCGGGAGCCGATATCATCCAGCTCAACACCGTACGGCGAGCCATCAGTCGGGTGAAAGGCGGAGGGCTCGCTCGGGCGTGCCGAGCCGGTCGCATGGTGGGATTGATCCTGTCCGATGTCATCGGCGACGATCTGTCGATCATTGCCTCGGGGCCAACCGTGGTCGATCCGCCTCCGTCTGCTGCAGAAGCCCTGGCGGTGCTGGGGCAGTTGCATTTACTCGATCGCCCCCAGTTGCAATCGGTGATCAAGTACTTGCGTCAGCAGGTTCAACAGTCGGTTCCGCCGGCCACAGCGCGCGTGGACAACTTTGTCATTGGCAATCTAGTGACGGCGGTCGATGCTGCTGGCGTCGCCGCCGTTGATCGCGGATATCGCTATGTAATGTTGGTCCCCCGCAAACCGGAAGGGGATGTGCATCAAGTTGCCCGCCGCGCCGCCAACGCGATCACCCAACTATTGCAATCCGACACCGTCGATTGCTGGATTTCCGGCGGCGAGCCGACCGTGTCCATCCCACCAGAGATCCGCGATCCGGAAGGGGGGAGAAACCAGCACCTGGCATTGGCAATCCTGGACGAGTTGACTCAACGGGGCTGGCCCGACCAGTTTGCCAACAAATGGTTGACGGTCGTCTGCGGAGGTACTGACGGTGAGGATGGCACGACCCAGGCGGCCGGTGCATGGTTCGACGCAACGGTTTGGCGGCGAGCCCAAGCCGAGGGATTGAATCCCGGCAGATTCTTAGGGGCGTTCCAATCCCACCGCTTCTTTGCTGCCTGTGGTGGCCTGTTGGAAACTGGGCCTACCGGTACTAACGTTTGCGACCTGCGAGTCGCTACGGTGCGGTCGCGCTGAAGCAACGCAAAGTGTGCACGAGTCGGAATGCCGTCTTAAGCGCAGCCTACGCGGACTTGTTCCAGGTTAAGCCCGCGTTAGAAACCAGGTCGGGGAAGGCTGAGGAACTCATTGACGCTGGTCGGCTCCGGTGCCGGCTCCGAGCGCCACCAGCTTAGCCATCCTCGCTTGTTCTTGGCTTCTCGTTCCAATTGAGGTTGATACCCTTGGTGGTCGAAGAGCGATTGCTGCGGCGGTTGTTTCTTGTCGAATGGATTGAGAAAGTCGACGGTGGAATGCCATAATCCCTTGGTGGTGTCACCCATGCGCCGGAACACGGATTTGCTCGGAGCCTCGGCTGTGTCGCTGGAGGAGCGTGGGCGTTGCCATGGCAGTTTGGGCATGGTGAATATCTTCTTGGCACCCTCGGAACCCGCAAAAAAACGACTGGTTTTGGGAGCCGCGGTGGGAGCATTATCGGCAGACAAGGTATCCCCCATGCCGATGCCCAAGGGGTTCCACCAGGGCCGCGTATTGGATTCTTGAGCCCGAACAGACAGGCCGGATGTCGCGAGGATCAGTCCAAGAAGCAGATGTACCAATCGCATTTTCCAACAACCTCCGTGAATTACCCAGCCGTCCCGGCCGGTGTCTCCCCTCTAACCTGGTAGCCCTACAGGAATCAACTCGATCGCCCATTCCTATTCACAGTAGGACGCTGTTTTCGCCGAGCTACTCTTCGTCCGTCCCACCATCTGCAGGACGGATCGCCGCCCCGCGGACTCGAAGACGCATTCCCAGTTCCCCCATCACTACAAAACTCACCGCCGCCGTGTCTAGAGATGATCGAACGCGGCGCGGTTTTGCGGTCTTGGGGTGCATGTGTCGGTGACCGCCGCCAGTGGCAATACGATCCATTTCGAATACGACGCAGGCGGCGGGCGGTCGCGGCGTTGCG
>RFIQ01000580.1 GCA_003695565.1 Planctomycetota bacterium
AAAGCGATCGCCGTCGAACCGAAGCACAGTCCGGTGATCAGTGGCGGCCAACCCGGCAAGCATCGCATCCAGGGGATTGGTGCTGGATTCATCCCCAAGAACCTGGATACATCCCTGCTCGACGATGTCGTGCAAGTCGACGACGAAGATGCGTTCGAATGGGGACGCAAATTGGCCCGCTACGAAGGAATCGTGGCTGGGATCAGTTCGGGGGCCAATATGTGGGCTGCCGCCCAAGTCGCCGCCCGTCCCGAATTCAAGGGCAAACGCATCGTCACCATCATGGCCAGCCTCGGCGAACGCTATCTGTCGACTCCCTTGTTCGGCGACCTGGGAACCTGACCTGCTCGCCCGCCCCCGATACCCTGCAGACGATTCCTGCATGCCTCCGAGGCGGCGCCAGGCCGGTTGCCGATCTGGCTGCCGCTACTCCGCACCGATCTGCAGCAGGAATTGTGCATCCCGTAGCAGCGGATTGTCGAAATCGACGCGGATGATGTTGTCCTGCACCAACCGGTTGATGAGCGCTTCGTGCTGTTCCTGAATCTCCGATGCCGCGCGGCGCAATTTGGACCGTCGTTGGGTCAGCGTCAGAATTCCCATACAGACGATCATCATCGGTATCAGCGACAGGACGATGCTGGTCAACAGCATGGCCGGCGTGGGATGCGGGAACTCGTGCAACAGCGGCGGCCTTCCGGTCCATACCGACAGGCTGGCGTGGATATATTCCATGTAGATCAACGCGATCGGTCCGCTGAAGAACGCCCAGAATACCGCCGTGCCTATCAGTCCGGCCAGTTGCACCCACCAGCCTCGCGTGGCAAACCGGTCCACGACGTTTTCATAGATGGTTTGCGACTGCCCGTGCAACTGCTCCAGTCCGATGACTTTGACCCGTACCTCCGATTCGCGGGGGAGCGATGATTCCCGCGCGGGACGCAACCGTAACAGGGAGCGGTAGAACTCGCGGCAAACCGGTTGCAATTGTTCTTCGATCTGCGTTTCGATGCGCCGCCGCATGCCATCGCGCAGCTCCGCATAGGTTTGGCGGGCCTGGCGCAGGTTGGTGGCGCAGGCGACCAACGTACCAAACAGGCTGGGGAGGCTGCCCGTAAAGGCCAGCATCAGCCGATCCCAGGCCCCGGCTGTCCAGATCAACAATGTCATGCTTGAACGGTACGGAAACCAGATCGGCCAGGTGTCGGCCGCGAACCGACTGCGCAAGTGCAGACGCAGCCCGGCTTGCAGCACACGAGGGTTGCCCATGGTTCCCAACAAGACGTTGCGGGGCAGATCCCGGATTTCCGCATCCAGTTTCTGCACCGCCTCCTGCAGCGATTCCACTGAACCGGTAATGGCATGTCGCACGCGCTCTCTCAGTCGCTGCCGCGCGGCCTGGGTGCGTTTGGATCGGACAGCCGTCAGGGCCGAAGGGGTCAAATCGAGCTGTTGCACGCCCTGACGCAGTTGGTTGAGCAGAGCCGCGCGGGCCGCCCCTTCGTCGCCCGTTACCGCAAAGTCGGGGACGTAAATCGGATCCAGCAAGTCGATGTTTGGGGTGATGCGGCGGATTTCCTCGCGGAACTGCCGGACATCTTCTTCCAAATCGGTCGTCGGCACCCCGTCCTGCAATTCGTCCGGAGGAACCATCGTGATGATGGGGATGCAAATCGAACCCTCGATGGCGCGCGCCAATTGCACGTTCACGGCCGATCGCAATTGATCCCTGGCGATGACCAATAGTTTGACGGTGGCCAACGATAGAGCGCTGGTCGCCAATTGGGCCATCTCCGGGTCATCGTCGGTGGCGCCCGGCGTGTCGAGGATGCAGTAGGGAAATCCCAGATCGAACATCTGGTCGGCTGGGCAGGCGATGTAGCGCTCGTGTGCTGCATCGAGCCGGCGAGGCGGGGTCGGGCCGATCCAATACAGGTGCCGCGTGCTGTCGGCTTGCAGTTCGCCGCTCGGCAGTTGCTTGCGGGCGTCGTCATTGAGGATCAGGCTGCGCCCCACCCATGATTTGCCTTGCTTCTTGGCCCCCACCAACGCCACCAACACTCCCCCCAAACCACGTTCAGCCGAAATGTCCTCGATTTCGCGACGGAATTCGTCGCATGCCTCGAGCACCTGGTCGGTGATCGGAGAGTCTCCGAATACCCGCTGGGCGGTTTCCGCGATGCGGTGTGCAAAATCGAGCGATGGATGCGTCATCATTCTGGCTCGGTCAGTAAGGAATGCAATTCGGACTCCAACGCAGCCTGCCATTGGTTATCGATGTGCCATAGATAGACGCCACAGGGCAACTCCCGCGGCTGTGGATCGATGGTCGGCGGTGGAGGAGGAGCGGCCGTCGGTGTGTGCAGTTGCGGTTGCTCAAATTGTCGGCCCGCAGCGCGTGGGATACACAATGCATCGCACAAGACTGCAAACAGGTTGCTCATCTGCTGCTGCCCGACGCCTTCCACCGCCAATTGCAATGCATCGTCGCCACCCAGCGCCACGCCTACCGCGCTGACACCCAAGGCGATGAGTAACTCCTTGACCGATGCGGCGGCGATGACTGCTGTTCCGCCAAAGTCGAAGGGAATCATCAGGACGGCCAACATGGGAGCCGCCAAAATGACGATCGGCTTGGCGGCGATCTTCAACTTCTTCATACCGCTGATGCTGTCCCAGTAGGCGCGGCACCAGGACTCCAGTTCGTCCGCGGGCAACTTCGTGGGATCTTGCTGGGTGAACCGCTCCATGGCCGCTGAAACAGATTGAACCAGCAGGGAATCATCGTACTCGGCCAACGCCCCCGTGCGATCCGCGTCCCGCATGGCACTGACCAGTTCTTCGGGCCGAATCACGTTCGCCTCCGGTACGGGCGGTTTATTCTTCCGCAGCTCGGACCACCACTTGGGCTTCCGTATCCAACCGCCGACCTTGACCCGCTCTTGCATCGTGCCAGCCATCTGGCCGATCTGCTGGTACGCCCACTGGACGGGGTCCATGGCCTTCAACGCCCAACGCAGGTAGCCCGGCGCGGTGTTGCGCAGAGTCATGGAGTACTGTTGGGCTACGGTAGCGGACGCTTGGATGCGATAACGGTGGGGATGTTGGGGGTCCCGCAATTCCTGCCGGCACGCCGACCAGACGACTCGCCCAGCCTGCACGGCTCGTTCGAACTGGCCCGCGATCGCGTCTTCCAGCCACTCTCGCCCGTGATGTGCCTGCTCGACAAACGCATGCACGACACTGCGTCGGCGGTCGTGGGATAGCACCCCGGCATCCAATTCGCGACCAATGGTGCGCAAGTATTCGACATGTTCCAAATCCACAGATCCGTCCGGTGGCAAGCGAAAAAAACAGGGCAGTTGTTGCCCCGCCCCCGATGGCCGATCTCCTGATACGCCGCCGGCGGTCGCCTGCTGGCATCGCAACGGGGGCGGAAGATCATGATAGTTGGGCGAGTCGAAGCGATAGGCAACATAGACGCCCGTGCAGGGATACTGGCTGAGAAACGAAGCGATGTCGGCCCCCAGCGCTGAGGGCGTGATGGTTACATTGACGCGATTGAGCGCCAGGAACCGTTTGGCCCGCGGCATGGCTTCCACCAGGCCGCGATAAATCGCACCGACCGTTGCGTCCCGGAGAAATCGTGCGTTGGTCACCAGAATGAACGCGGAACACGCTTTGCCGACGCGCCTTAACAATTCTTGCCGCCGGGCTGCTATCGCATCGGCTCCACCAACATTGCGCGGCCCCATCCCAGGCAGGATGCCGGTCTGCACATCGGGACAGTCGACCAGTCCAACTGACAGCGCATCGAGGTGTTCATCGAATGCCAGCAAGGGGACGTCCGTCTCGGGTGCATTGTATTGCTTCATCGCCTGTTGCGGGTCGTCGGCCAGCCACTCCACGGACTGTCCGAGCAATGCCCGCAGATTCTGCGACAACACGCTGGTCAACTCCGGATCGTCCCGCCACACGGCCGGCAGCCACAGTACAAATCGATGCGTCCCGTGCCGGTTGGCGATTCCCCGCAATACCCTTTGCTGGCCGGCGGGCGACAGAAAGGTGGC
>RFIQ01000059.1 GCA_003695565.1 Planctomycetota bacterium
GATAAGGGCTGAAGAATCCTTCGCGGGCGTGCGAGCGGGTCGCCAACGGCCGGATGGAATCGGATTCATTTGCGTGGAAACTGGTACGCCAGGCATGTTCACAGACCAACCATCGATTCAAATTGCGATCGCCCTGATCACCGTCTTCGGTCTGTTTATCACCATGTTGACGCGGCGCAATGCGCCGACCGAGATTCTGTTCCTAGGGGCGTTGGCTATCTTCATCGTGACGGGAGTCATGGACCCCGAGCGCGCCTGGCATAGCCTGGCAGATCCCGCCGTCATTGCCATCGCTGGTTTGTTGATTGTTTCCGGAGCGTTGCGAACCTCGGGAGTGCTGGACTCCATGGGGCGGTGGCTGTTGGGCCGCCTGCGAACGGAGACCGCTGCGCTGACTCGGTTGTCGGCGGTCGTTATCGCTTGCAGCGCTTTTTTGCTTAATACCGCCATCGTGGCCATGCTGATGCCGCTGGTTATGCAGTGGTGCCGCAGCCGACATATCTCGCCGTCCAAGCTTCTGTTGCCCATCAGTTATTGCGCGATCCTTGGCGGCACCTGCACGCTGGTCGGCACCAGCACCAACTTTGTGGTCAACGGCACCTTGCGCGATTTCGAACAGGTCTATGCCCACCAATCGCCCGACGAGCTGTCTCAGGTCGCTGCGGCTCACCGATACCCGCTGGAGTGGATCCAGACGTATGCCGGCGATCTGCGTCCGATGGCCATGACCGATATCTCTTGGGTCGGCATTCCGTGTGCGATTGCCGGTGCCGCCTGGCTGGTTCTCTTCGGCCGTCGGCTGCTTCCCAATCGGAAGGAACTGCTGGACAGTTTGGGTGAGCGGCGGCGTGAGTATTTGGTGGAAATGCTGGTCACCCCCGAATGCCAATTGGTGGGACAATCGGTCGAAGAGGGTGGGCTGCGGCACCTGCCGGGCCTGTTTCTGATCGAAATCGACCGCGAGGGCGAGATCATCACTCCGGTCAAACCGACGGATCGTCTGCGTGCCAATGACCGATTGGTCTTCACCGGCGTCGTATCCACCATCGTCGATCTGGAGCGGATTCAAGGTTTGGTTCCGGCTGCCGATCTCAATTACGAGACCGCTGCGGCGACCAAGGGCGCCCGGATGCTCGTCGAGGTGGTGCTCAGCCCCTCTTCGCCCCTGGTGGGCACGACCATCCGAGATGCCAATTTCCGGCAGCACTACGGTGCGGCAGTCGTCGCCGTGCATCGAAACGGACAGAGGTTGCCCAGCAAGATCGGGGACATCGAACTGCAGCCCGGTGATACCCTGCTCCTGCAAACCCAGCCTGGGTTCGTGCGTGCGTTTCGCAATGAGCCCGATTTCTACCTGGTCAGCGGTGTCGAGGATGGCGATGCGCGCAGGCACCACAAGGCGGGTTGGGCCATCGGAATCACGTTGGGGCTGATCGTCTGGTTATTCAGCATGCCGGTGCTCGGTCCGGTGGTCGGGCCGGTGCTGGGGGCACAGTTGGTGAACGTGCTGACGGTGCCCACAGTCGCCATCCTGATCGCGGCTCTGGCGCTCGTCGCCGTGGGGTGCTTGTCACCAGCCGATGCACGCCGCGCGCTGGATTTCCCCATGCTGCTGACCGTCGGGGCAGCCATCGGTGTCGGTCGAGCCCTGTACGATTGCGGTGCTGCCGATTCCATCGCTCACGTGTTGATGGAAGGGGTCGGAGACCATCCTTACGTGGCATTGGTCGTGTTGTTCTTTGTGACCGTCCTATTCACGGAGATGATGAGCAACGTGGCGGTGGCGGCGTCGATGATCCCGGTGGCACTGGGCATGGCCAGCCAGTTGGGCGTTTCCCCACGGCCGTTCATCATGGCCGTGGCGGTGGCGGCATCTCTCAGTTTCATGTCGCCCATCGGATACCAGACCAATCTGATGGTGATGGGGCCCGGTGGTTACCGCCCAGTCGACTACATCAAGTCTGGTGCGCCACTCAGCCTGTTGGTCGGTACCATCGCATTGATCCTCATTCCCATGGTGTGGCCGTTTTAGGCCTGCCGCGGGAAGTCTGGCGACGTCACAGAAAGGCACCTACGTTGAGTTTTACAGTGAAACCGGTTGCATGTGATTTTGCGGTGATTGGCGGCGGCATCGTAGGTTTGGCATCCGCCTGGCGCCTGACTCAGGCGTTTCCCGGTGCCCGGGTGCATGTGCTAGAAAAAGAACCGAAGTTGGCAGCCCATCAGTCGGGCAGGAACTCCGGCGTGCTGCACTCCGGGATCTACTACAAACCTGGCTCGCTGAAGGCCCAAACCTGCCGTGCCGGGCGGGCCGCCATGGTCGAGTTCTGTCAGCAACACGAAATCCGTCATGAAGTATGTGGCAAAGTCATCGTGGCAGTCGATGATTCCGAAGTCCCGCGCTTAGAGGGAATCTATGAGCGGGGTGTCCAGAACCAGGTGCGGTGCGAGATCATCGACGTCGACCAACTCCAGTCCCTGGAGCCTCATGCGGCTGGGGTGGCTGCCATCCATGTCCCCGATGCGGGAATCGCCGACTATCCCGCCGTGTGCGAGAAGTTAGCGGAATTGATCCGGCGGGCCGGCGGGACGATTCATTTGAACCAGGGTGTCGAGAAGATCCAGGCTAATGACACATGCGTGCGTCTGACGACAGCCACGCAAATCTACGAGTGCGATTTTTTGGTGGCCTGCGCGGGCTTGTATAGCGATAAACTGGTGCGCTTGTCCGGGTTGGAACCGCCAGCCAAGATCGTGCCGTTCCGCGGCGAATATTACGAATTGATTCCCGAGCGACGGTACTTGTGTCGCAATTTGATCTATCCCGTGCCCGATCCGCAATTCCCATTTCTGGGCGTGCACTTCACTCGGATGGTTACTGGGCAGGTCGAGTGCGGTCCCAACGCCGTGTTCGCCCTGGCTCGGGAGGGCTACTCCTGGACCGCCATCCAGCCGCTGGAGTTGCTCGAGTCGCTGAGCTACAGCGGTTTTCAGAAACTGGCCCTGCGGCACTGGAAAATGGGCGTGGGGGAGGTAGTGCGATCCTTGAGCAAGCAAGCCTTCGTACGCGCGCTGCAACGGTTGATTCCGGAGATTCGGGCCGGCGACCTGGTTCCTTGTCGTTCTGGAGTTCGGGCCCAAGCCCTGGGCAAAGACGGCAGCTTGATCGACGACTTCTTGTGGGTGACAGGGCCCCGCATGTTGCACGTTTGCAATGCTCCCAGCCCCGCGGCAACGGCCAGCCTAGAGATCGGACGATTGATCGCCGAGCGCGTGCAAAGGGAACTTGGCACTGCGGTTTCCGATCGCACCGACGATGGCTGAGGCGGGCACCGCCGTGCGGCTGGCAGACACCGGGCGGGGCGCACAATCGTGGACAATCACAGCCCCACAACCCGCAGAGCCACGCAACCCGGGTACCTGTGGGGAGCAGCGGCGGTTAAGATTTCTCAGCGCAGATCAGGAACTCCGGATCAAGCGCGACAGCATGGCCAACGGCAGGCATCCAGGTTGCCGCAACCATAAGCAGGAAAAGGTTTTATGACGAATCGACGCAGGGTGGTAGTAACCGGGCTGGGGATGATCAATCCGTTGGGCACGGATCCGGAAACGGTTTGGTCCGGAATCAAGGAGGGGACCAGTGCGGTGGACTACATTTCGATTTTTGATGCCACCGGATATCCGACGCGCATCGCTGCGGAAGTCCGCAACTGGGATGTAGCAACTGCCGTGAATAACCCCGAGAAGTGGATCAAACGGGGACGGCACGCGAAATTCGCGGCCGGAGCCGCCCGGCAGGCTATCGACAATTCCGGGATCCTCGATGCAATCTCGGATCGGTCCAAAATCGGCGTTTACTTCGGCGCTGGGGAAGGTCCCCAAGACTTCGGTATTTTCATGCGGATGGTCAGCGCCGCCACGCAGTCGGACGAGGATTTCGATGTGGCTGCATTCATGCGTCTGGGATCGGAATTGCTGGATACCGAGGCTGAAGTGGAACAGGAACCGAGTTTACCCGCCGCCCACTTGGCCGAGATGTTTGACCTGCAGGGCCCCAACCTGAACTGCTTGACCGCGTGCGCCGCCAGCAGCCAGGCCATTGGTG
This sequence comes from Planctomycetota bacterium, assembly GCA_003695565.1. Taxonomy (GTDB): domain Bacteria; phylum Planctomycetota; class Planctomycetia; order Pirellulales; family Pirellulaceae; genus Aureliella. Next base: position 4,106 of record RFIQ01000059.1, read on the forward strand.
AGGCTACAGAAATGATCCGCCGCGGAGAGGTCACGGCGATGTTGGCCGGTGGTGCGCACAGCATGATTCACGAATTTGGCCTGACCGGCTTCAGCCTGCTGACGGCCCTTTCGACCAACAACGAGAACCCCAAGGGGGCTTCTCGCCCCTTCGATCGTTTGCGAGATGGATTCGTGATGGGCGAAGGCGGATCGGTGGTGATTCTGGAGGAATTGGAACACGCCAAGCGACGCGGGGCACAAATCCTGGGTGAAGTCATCGGTTATGGCTGCAGCTCGGATGCGTACCGCATCACCGACATTCATCCTGCAGGCCGAGGAGCCATCGCGTGCATGTCGGCTGCCTTGCAGGATGCGCGCATCGGCCCGGAGCAAGTCGATTATGTCAACGCCCACGGGACCAGCACGTCGGTCAACGACCGCGTCGAAACGGTGGCGTGCAAAGCAGTGTTTGGTGAACGCGCTTACCAGGTGCCGGTTTCCAGCACGAAGAGCATGATGGGGCATCTGATTGCCGCCGCCGGAGCGACCGAGATGATCATGTGTCTGATGGCCATTCGCGATAATATCCTGCCGCCCACGATCAACCTGGAAAACCCCGATCCGGATTGCGATCTGGATTATGTTCCCAACGAGGCACGCGAAGCCGATGTGCGCGTCGCGCTCAACAATTCCTTTGGATTCGGCGGTCAAAATGTCACGTTGGCCGTCAGTCGCTACGATGGATCATGAGCCCTCGGCAAGCGATTTGTTACGCCCGGTGCGCGTCTCCCGTCGCCCAGCCCGTGGATCGGAGAACATGCGATGGATCCGGTCCAGTGCATGCCACTCGACGATCAATAGAAGCAGAGGCACGACAAAGTAGAAAAACTGGCCAACCCGAGGCATCAGTTCGGAGGACTCCGACTTGGGTAGCATGGCGAACAGCGTCAGGGCGAACAGAGCATTGAGAAAGAGAAGGACAGAGCTGACCGCCACCACGTAGGCGGCGTACAGCATGGCCGAAACGGCGCTGACGAGCGGACGGTCGGTGTGCCGACGCGAAATCGCTGCTGGTCGTTGATGCATGGTCCTCTTCCCCTTTGTTTCGCTGCGATGGCTTGAGTTTCGCTGGCTGCACATCAGGCCTTCTCTCTCAATCCGCCGGCCGCTCGCTGCAAGTCTCACTGCCCGCCGGTACTTTGCAAGATCACCCTGCCCACCTGCCGGCCATCCACCCGGTTACTCCCGCCACGGGAGCACTCGCCGCGATCCCCATCGGTCAAGCCAACGGCAGCAACCAGGCGAACAGCAGGCAAAACAGCAGCCCGGTGATGCTCAAACAGGCCAGCAACACCGTCCAACTGCGAAGCGTCTCGCCCTCGGTCAACACACCCATTTTAGCGAACACCCAGAACCCCGAATCATTCATCCAACTTCCCATCAAGGATCCAGAACCGATCACGGGAACCAGATACGCCATGTGGTACCCCAATTCACCGCTTTGCGCCAGGGGAGTAGCGATCGACGCGACCAAGGATGAGGTGATGATCATCGATACGGTGCTCGATCCCTGCGCGACCTTGATCGCCGCGGCGATCGCATAGGCGATCACAATCAACATCAGTCCGCCCTGTTCTTTGCCGGAGAAAACCGATTGCACCACGTTCTGAATCTCCGTCATCGCCAGCAAGGCCCCGAACGCCCCTCCGGCCCCAGTGATGAGGATGATAACGCCACCGGAAAGCAGCGCCTCCTCGCTGTACTCGGCGAGTTCTTCCAAGGTGCTCCCTTGCACCGAGTAGCACAAGTAAATCGCCAAGATCGCCGCGATAATCATCGCCAAGTCAGGTTTGCCGAAGAAATCCAGCCAGCCCTGGATGAATGCCAACACGGTACCCGGTTCGGTTGTTCCGACGATAGCGCCGAAAACGGTCGCCATGGCAATCAACAGGACGGGCAGAACGACGGGCAGCAACGACAGTGTCAGCGAGGGCAGTTTTTCCAGTTCCTTATCCTCTTGGGCTTGGGCCGCACCGGACAGGGGACGCATTTCGATCGGCATGCGGCGATTGAGCCAGGCAGCCACCCCCAATCCGACCAGCGCGGAGGGGGCACCGATGGCCAGTCCCAACATGATCACGGTTCCCAAATTCACGGACAACGTCTGTGCCACGATCAGCGGCCCGGGCGTGGGGGGGACCAAGGTATGCGTGATGGCACCTCCGGCAGCGATGGCTGCCAGGTAGAGCAGGTAATTCTTCTGAGTTTGACGGTACAGCGTTCGAGCCAATGGGACCAGCAAATAGAACACCGTATCGAAGAAAACCGGGATCGACAGAATGAATCCGCTGACCATCATGGCCAACGACGCCCGGCGCTCACCGAAAACGCGCAACGCCGATTGAACGATTTGGTCCGCCGCGCCGCTGACCAACATGCATTTGCCAATGATCGCAGCCATGGCGATCAGGATTCCGATGCCGGTGACCGAGTTGCCTAGCGCGCTGGCCACTCGCGAAACGATATTGGCTGGCTGGCCGCCGTCCGGGGCCAAGACGACATGCGGCACGGGGCTTTTCACGAATCCCACCACATCGGTCGGAATGAACAAACTGATCGTCAACGCCCCCAGGATCAATGCCAAGAAGGCGTGGGTCTTGAGTCGAATAATCAAGAAGAGAACCACAGCGATTCCCACGCACGTCGCCACCAACGGTCGCCAGAATCGCACCGGTCGCTTCTCCGCGGCGCTGGAGGAGGAGTTGCTTTGGTCAGGGCCGCCCCGCGTACCGACGGGCGCTGCACCGGTTCGCTCGGACGCCGTCCCGCTCTCGGTACCAGAGTCAGCCACTGGACCGTCTGCCGCCTCGTCCGCCGCGGCCGCAGGTGACCGATTCGATGCATTGGACTGTTCGGCAGAAGACGGCTGGCCGAGGGAGCCGGCGGGTACGGTGGCGCTCGTCTCGCCCTCAGCCTGGCCGCTCAAGACGCCCAAGGATTGCAAACGGCCGGGCGCGGCCAATGCGGCGAGCGGAACGCTGCTTACCAGCCACGCAACGACCAACACAAATGGCAGCCAGCGCAAGCGTCGGCCGCCGGTCGACAGAGCCAAACCGGCGTCGGTGCCATCGATGCCATCCGGGAGCGCGGCGGCCCGCATCCAATAACACAATCGAAACGGGCCAACGCTGCAATGGCTCGTTGGGTTCATGGATGGATTCCTCGGCGGAGTGAGTCGGATTTGCATGCTAGGAATGTCGGCTCAATATAGTCGAAAAGCGCATCGCGTTCTCTCCCCCTTGCCATCCTGCCTCCCCCGCTGCACGATTGTTGCTACGCTCGGGCTGCTATCCCGCTCGAAGACCGGGGGCCGCCCCAGCGTCCTCCCTGCCCGTGCTGGCGGGAGCAGGGGAACGGAGCGGCCACCTACGGTTTGGAGCGCTCACCGGATCTTTCGAACCGGACCGACTCCCGGGATGGACCAACATTGGACTCGGCACTCAGGAAAGCAAATGCGATGACCGAATACCGAATCGAACGCGACTCGATGGGCGAAGTACAGGTGCCACGCGACGCGTACTACAGCGCTCAAACGCAGCGGGCCGTGGAGAATTACCCCATCTCGGGATGGCGCCTGCCGCCGGAGTTGATTCAGGCCATGGGCTTGGTTAAGTACGCTTGTGCCGTGGTCAACCGCGACCTGGGCAGGTTTGCTACGGGCGTCAAGAAGCCGCTGACCGAACAACAGATCGAAGCTCTGTTGGCCGCCGCGCGCGAAGTAGCTGAGGGCAAGCTGGCCGACCAGTTTCCCGTCGACGTCTTCCAGACCGGCTCGGGAACCTCCAGCAACATGAATGTCAACGAAGTGATCGCCAACCGCGCCATCGAAATGTGCGGCGGTCGAAGAGATCAACCGGAAAAGGAAATCCATCCCAACGACCATGTGAACTTGGGACAGAGCACCAATGATACTTTCCCCACGGCGATTCACGTGGCTGTTGGTAAACAGATTCATGAGCGATTGATCCCCTCTCTGGAATCGCTGCACGGCCACTTGGCGGCGCACGCTCAAGCCTGGGACGACATCATCAAGACGGGGCGGACGCACCTGATGGATGCTACGCCCATTCGACTGGGGCAGGAGTTCAGCGGTTTTGCACGACAGATCGAACTGGCGATCCAGCGCGCCAAACGGGCGGCCGAGGCCATCGTCGAGCTGCCCGTAGGAGGAACGGCAGTGGGAACCGGCATCAATACTCATCCGGAATTCGGCCGGCGCGTCTCGGCGGTACTGGCCGAAGAGACGGGGTTGCCGTTCATCGAAGCGGTCAATCACTTCGAAGCCAATGCGCAGCGAGATGCGCTGGTGGAATGCCACGGACAGTTGAAGACCGTAGCCACGACCCTGTTCAACGTCGCCAACAATATCCGGTGGCTGGGATGTGGGCCGCGTTGCGGATTCTTCGAAATCATCCTGCCAGAGCGCGCCCCGGGCAGCTCCATCATGCCCGGTAAAGTCAACCCGGTGATGTGCGAGAGCCTGATGCAGGTCGCGGCCCGCGTCATCGGTAACGATGGCGTGATCACCTGCAGTGGTGCTGCCGGCGGCAATTTTCAGCTCAATATCATGATGCCCATCATGGGGCACACGACCTTGGAGAGCATCCGATTGATGGCGAATGGTGTGGATGCGTTCATCGAGTTCTGTGCTGCGGGTCTCCAACCGAATCGCCAGGCCTGCGAACGCGCCGTGGAATGGAGCATGGCTATGGCAACCAGCCTGAACCCGATTATCGGCTACGACATGGCAGCCAAGATCGCGAAACAAGCCTTCGCCGAAAACAAGACCGTGCGTCAGGTGTGCCTGGAACTAGGTATCTTGCCCGAGGATCAGCTCAACGAAGTGCTCGACCCCCGCCGCATGACAGAGCCCCACGCCTGAGGTCTGCCGGCCGGACATCCAGCTCCTAGGCATCCGCCTCACGGATTGCCAGCAGCAACATTCACCCAGGCGACGTAGACCAGCCACGCCAGCCACAGAGCATACGCCGCGGCGGCGATTTTCAGCCCGCGCGGCCACGAGTGCAACATGGATCCCACCGTCATTCTTCCTTTTCGGTCACCGCAAACTGCGGCTCGAAAGCGGTATCGAAATCGTAGACATCGTCGAAATCCTCGCGGCGGTCCTCAGCCGACTTGCGCATGTGTTTGATGCGGATCAGATTGTAGACGATCTCGCCAAAATCGCTGGTGCTGAAAATCCCCCAGTTGTTGAGGACCGTCTTGGCCATGAAGCCGAATTGCTCCAGAGCATACTGACGCAATGCCTCGCACAACTGTTGGCCGGTGATGTGCCGCTCGGACGGCCTATCCGATTCGCCCAACCGCATGACTTCGTGGGCGTAGACCAGGCCTTCGCGCACGAATTGGTAGGCTTCGATCGGATACCGCTGATCCTCTTGCAAAATCTCCAAAATCGGATGCATGCGTTCGGACACGTTTCAAAGTCCTGTGACAAGAATGGATAAAAAAGAACAAGATGTGATAGCTCGCGGGCCCGGCCCATCGCCGGGAACGGCTGCCCGTGGTCGATCACGGACCTAGCTGCTGGACTTGCTGCGATTCTTGCTAATTACGGAAAGCACCTCGTCCGCATGAATCATAATCCGGCGACCGTCCTCCATGTGAACTAGCAACTGCATCGTTAGCAGCTCCTGTGCCAACACGCGTGCGCGTCCCTCGCGGGTCACGATGTCCGTACCCGCTCGCGGCATGGACCGTTGATTCTCTTGATAGGTGTCGAATTCGTATCTCAAACAACATTTTAGCCTACCGCACCGACCTGAGATCTTGTTGGGGTCCAACGTCGCTTTTTGCAATTTGGCCATTCTCATCGACACGGGGGGCATTTTCGACAAGTGCGTATTGCAACAGACCGGTTTTCCGCAATCTCCGTAATCGGCCAACAATTTTGCCTCGTCGCGCACGCCAATCTGTCGCATCTCTACCCGGGTCTGGAATTCCTGGTTCAACCGCCGCACCAGCTCGCGAAAGTCGACGCGCCCTTCGGCCAAGTAGTAAACCACTACGCGCTCGCCACCGAAAATGCGTTCGACATCCACCAGATCCATCGGGAGTTCCATCTCGCGAATGATTTCCAGGCATCGCTCCGCCTCCTGTTCTGCCTTCTGCTCGATCCGACGCATTTCGTTGGCGTCGGCGTCCGTCAACTCCCGCTGAATCGAGCCGCTCGGAGGATCCTCCATTTGAGCCAGCACCCGGTCGTCTGCCTCGCAAAGAACCTCCCCTACTTCCATGCCGCGCGGAGTCCGGGCGACCACCCGCATCCCCCGCCGGTATTCGCTCTTCGCCTGCATTACGTGCAGCGTTCGCATGACGCCGCACCGCACGACATAGTTTGGCATAGAAAAAAACAGTCTGTTAGAAAAGTTCGAACATCCGTTTTCGTCGATGCAGGCAATGTAACCCGGACACCGCCGATATTCAAATCGGAATCCAGTCGCTTCCCCTCCCACCCGAAGTTGTGGGGATTGTTGTATCGCCTGCACCCACGCCAGGTCAATCGGCAGGTGACGCCGCTCCGCATTGCCTATCCGCCTCGGGAGGGGGGCTTGATCGGCCACCGCTGCCTGATGACCGGCACCGGCCAGCGCGCCATGAACGGCACCGGCCAACGCGCCTGAGCCCTGCTGCGTGGAAGTGCCTACGGGCGGACTGAGTTGATATGATGGTACGGATGATTGTGCCGATGACGGGCTGCCAAGCAGTCGATGTGCGCGTCGCCAGGCTGCGTATGGATCAAAATGCTGAACCGGAAGGTGTTAGAA
>RFIQ01000581.1 GCA_003695565.1 Planctomycetota bacterium
GCCAAGGAGTTCTACAATAGGACAGGTTGATTCGATTCGTCTGAAATTCGACAAAGGAGACTGGAGATGGCCGCGGTTACCAAGAGCATCACCCCCCCGAAAATCCGCCACACGGAGTGTTTTATTGATGGGAAGTGGTTGCCGGCCGCCAGCGGCAAGACGTTTCCGACCATCAACCCAGCGACCGAGGAAGTGATCGCCGAAGTTGCCGAAGGGGATGCTGAAGACATCAATTTGGCTGTCGAAGCCGCGCGGCGAGCCTTTGATTCGGGGCCTTGGAGTCGCATGGACGCACGGGATCGCGGACGTCTGCTGAACCGACTGGCCGATCTCATCGAAGAGGAAATCGACGAACTGGCTGCGCTGGAGAGTTTGGACAATGGCAAGCCGATTCGCGACGCCCGCACCGCCGATTTACCTCTGGTCATCGATTGCCTCCGCTACTACGCCGGGTATGCGGACAAGATTCACGGCGCCACGATCCCCGTTCGCGGCAATTACTTCACCTACACACGTCGTGAACCGGTGGGAGTGGCCGGGCAGATCATTCCCTGGAATTTTCCCATGCTTATGGTGGCATGGAAATGGGGGCCCGCGCTGGCTGCCGGTTGTACGGTGGTGATGAAACCGGCGGAACAAACGCCGCTCACCTGTCTACGTATGGCCGCCTTGGCACAAGAGGCCGGTTTCCCCGACGGCGTGATCAATGTCGTGCCCGGATTCGGTCCGACCGCCGGTGCGGCCTTGGTGAAACATCCCCAGGTCGACAAGATCGCGTTCACCGGCGAACATCGTACGGCGCAGATCATCATGCGCGAGGCTGCCGATACGCTCAAACGATTGACGTTCGAATTGGGAGGGAAGAGCCCCAATGTGATCCTGGCCGACGCCGATCTCGATCGCGCAGCCGAGGGAGCGCACTTCGGTTTGTTCTTCAATCAGGGCCAATGTTGTTGTGCCGGTAGTCGCGTGTTCGTCGATGAACGCGTGCACGACGAGTTTGTAGAGAAATTGAAGAATCTGGCCCAACAACGTAAGCTCGGACATCCATTGGATCCCGAAACCGAACAGGGACCGCAGGTCGACCAGGCCCAATTCGAGAAGATCATGTCTTACATCCAAAAGGGGAACGAGGAAGGGGCCAAGTGCGTTGTGGGCGGGAAGCGGTTCGGCGATCGAGGATACTATGTCGAGCCGACGATCTTTGACGAAGTGTCCGATTCGATGTCGATCGCCCAGGACGAGATTTTCGGACCGGTCATGAGCGTACTCAAGTTCCGTGACTGGGACGAATTGATCGAGCGCGCGAACAAGACGTTCTATGGTCTCGCGGCTGCCGTTTGGACGCGTGATGTGGCCAAAGCACACGATTTCGCCAAACGGGTCCGTGCCGGTACGATCTGGGTCAACTGCTACGACGTCTTCGACGCTGCGGCCCCGTTCGGCGGATTCAAAATGTCGGGTCAAGGCCGAGAATTGGGTGAGGAAGGATTGCGTGCCTACACGGAATCCAAGACGGTGACCATCAACCTGGACACGTAATCCCAGTCCGCATCCCCAATCGCGCCGGGCGCGCTGTCACGCATCGTCACTCCGCGCGAGTGCCGAGAGCGATGCCAGCAGTGCGTCCATTTCAGTCCGCGTCGTGAAGGGATTGGATAGGGTCGAGCGCAACCAGGTTTCGCCGCGCAGGGTAGTTTGCACAATGTAGTGCTGGCCTTGTTGGATCAGCGCTTGGCGGATCCTGCGGTTGCGCTGCGATCGTTCCGGTTCGCTGCCTTGTCGGTGTCGGAAGCACACGATGTTGCATTGCGGACGAAGCGCTAACTCGAACTCGGTATGCGATTCGATGATGGCAGCGAACTCTTGCGCCCGCTCCATCAGGCGGTCCACGTTGGCCTCGGCCAGGTCGGGGCCGTGAATCGCCAGGTTGGCAAATACTTTGGCTGACATCATCGTCTTGGTGCACTCGAATGTTCGCCGGGCCAGGTTGAATCTATCGAACTGATCCTGCGGTGAAGCTTTGCCGAAAAGATAATCGGCTTCCACGGCAAACGCCCGGTAGCTGTCCTGCCAGCGGCGGAACAGAACCGCGCTAGTGATGACAGGGGTCATGAGCATCTTGTGAAAGTCGAGCACCAGGCTATCGGCCATCTCGATTCCTTGCAGCCGATGGCGATGTCGCCGCGAGAACCCCAGAGCTCCACCATGGGCCGCATCGACGTGAAACCACAAGTCGCGTCGGCGGCAAAAACTGCCGATCGCTTCGAGCGGATCGAAAGAACCGGTGGAGGTCGTGCAGGCGCTGCCCACCACGGCGACCGGTTGGACGCCACGATCCAAGGCCTGCCGGTAAAGGGACTCCAGCAAGTCTACACGCATGCGGTATTGGTCATCCACGGGGACGGTTATCACCCCATCGTCCCCCCAGCCCATGATGCGGACGGCGCGGTCGACGCAATAGTGAGCTTGCTCGGACACCAGCACAGCGAACTGTTCGCGCTGGCCCTGCGTCCAGATCTCCCGGCCACGGGCCGAACGCCCTACCAATAGCGCGGTGAGGTTAGCCAGCGTCCCGCCGCTGGTCAAAAACCCATCGGCCGTGGTGGGCAGCCCCAAGATGGATGCCAGCCGAGCGACTACCAGTTTTTCCATGGCAGTACCCGACATGCCCATCTCGTACACGCCAGACCCATTGTTGAGGCAATCCACGATCATTCCGGTTAGAATGCTGATCGGGGTCGGAGCACAAATCTGATGTCCCATAAACCGTGGGTCGCTGATCCGGACGCTGCGCGCGATCAAGGCCTCCGCAAATTCCTGGGGGGACATTCCCTCTGCCAACCGCTGCTCCCACCAGGCCAACATTTCTTCCGGTGGCGACCAAGGGATGGCGCCTGGGGAGCGGCGGTCCAGGCTGGTTTGCCAGTAATCGGCCAATAGGTCAATGAACCGGTGTCCAATGCGACGAAACTCTTCCGCGGAATAGGCCCGTTGCAGAGGGTCGCCGTCCGATGCGTCGCGCGTCATTGCGTACAGATTCCGATCGGGGAAGAGCGAGGTCTAATGCGAGTTTTCATAGTCTTTGTATAGGTTCTCGATGGCCGATGTGCTCAGCGTGCCGCGGTAGATCACTATCCGATACCGCAGCTTCAACGGCTGATCCTGAGGAATCGCGTACGCTGAGCGGCCGGGAAAGGCAGCGTTCTGCATGCTTTTTTGCCGCCGCAGAATCCATGGTTGTGGTGAGTTGGGATTGTCCGGATGGTTCAGAATAAGCATCCCGCCCTCGGGCCAGGCGAAGTTCATCCAAGGTCCCGCATGAATCTGGTTGACCTGCGGTTCGACCGGGCCCGTGCGGCCGGAGAATTCCAGCGGCCGGTCCATGCGGATCCGCGCTGAAAAGCCGCCGTATCCTTTGGTGTCATCAGAGCCGCCAATGGCCAACCCAGCGACCAACGGCTGCAGGCGGATTTGAAAGTCGATGCACCGGTAAGAGCTCAGCTCTTCTTGCTCGACCGGGTGGACGTGTATGTCCGTGCGTTCGCGGAGGATAGCGCGGCGCGACGCTGGTGGCGCAAGAGCCGTCGTTTGTTCGGCTGTGGCGGCGACATCCCCGGGACGCCACAGCACGATCGCTTGCAACCGAACCACCGCGGGATCGACTTCCACCCGCAGTCGCCGTACATCCCATGTAAAATTCTGGCACAACCAGGGATCTCCTTGCGGGACGCCGTCGACCAGTACCTGGTGCCAGGCCCAAAAGATGCCCCGATGGTGCAGGTGGTCTGGGGGGAAGTCTTCCGTGATGGGCTGGCCCTCCAGGTCATAGAGCGGGTGAATGTAATGGGACCTCGTCCATTTGCCTGCGAGTGACCTGGGCGCGCGTTGGTAAACCAGGACGGGAGTGTCCCCATCCTGAATCGTCGCCGTTTCGGACGTCAGCGCCGCCCGGAACCCCGGGGATGAGGAAGCAGAATTCGCCTGGGGCGGAGCGGGCTGCTGAGCCGAGCAAGGAATGCTGATCAGCATGGCACCGATAATCATGGTCCGCATTACAATACAAGAGCTCGTCTTACGCAGGAAGGAATGCCCCATGCCAGTCTCCGATTCATGGAAAAAGAACCTGCCGCTGCAAAATGAAACCTGTTTCTTCATCTTGCTAAGCGTCATGGACATTGTATTGACCAATATCCTGATGCGTCAGGGCGCGATCGAGGCCAATCCGATTGCCGCCTTTTTCTTTTACCGCTGGAATTTCAGTGGTCTGGTGGCGTTCAAAATGGCTCTGGTGGCGGCCATTTGCGTTATTGCTCAGTTGATCGCTGTACGCAATCCGCAGGCCGCACGGGGCGTGCTCGTGGCGGGCATCGTCATCGTGGGGACGGTGGTGGCGTATAGCGCATTGTTGTGGTGGAGACAATCGGGCGCGTTGTTCATCGGCTAGGGACGGAGGATTGGCCGATACGGTCGAACTGCCGATGCATGCCTTCGGTTGAGCCAGACGCACGGCGATCCGCGGGCGTACCGGCAACGGAAAATGCCCCAGAGCTGGGTTATGGACAGTTGCCGACGTCGTACCGGATATAATGGCGGGTGTCGGGAGGGGTGCAATTGCATTCTGGGATGACCACCGCTTTGCAAGGAGACGATGTTTCGATGCTGACTCGCTTGATGCTGCCAATGCTGGCAGGGCTGTTACTGGGGATACGGGGAGGCCTGGCAACTGAGCCGCTGAATGTCCTGTTTATTCCCATCGATGATTTGAACCACTGGGTAGGCCATTTGGGGGCCCATCCGCAAGCCCGAACGCCCAATATCGACAGATTGGCCGCCGCGGGAGTGTCCTTCACGCATGCGTACTGCGCTGCTCCGGCCTGCAATCCTTCACGCATCGCATTGATGTCTGGCCTGCGGCCGAGCACGTCGGGATGTTATGACAATGGCCAGGACTGGCGCCCCTATGTCGAGATCGACAAATTGCTCAACAGCCATCTATTGGACCACGGGTATGCGTGCTACGGAGCAGGGAAGATCTACCACGGAAGCTACGGCAATACGGATCGATGGACCGAGTTTCACAAATCGAGCAACACCAAATTGCGGCGGCATCCGACGGCTAAGGACGATGGAGTGGGAGGGATCAAATTCTATCCGCTGGACAACTCGGACGAGGATATGCCAGATTACAAGAATGTCAGTTGGGCCATCGAGCAATTGCGGCGTGAGCACGATCGACCGTTTTTCCTGGCAATCGGTCTGCACAAACCGCATATGCCATTCAGCGTACCCAAGAAATGGTTCGACATGTTCCCGCTCGAATCAATCGAGTTGCCACCGCATATCGAAAACGATCTGGCAGACGTGCCTCCGGAAGGCGTAAAGATGGCTCGACCAGAGGGCGACCATGCGAAAATCCTGGCCTCTGGGCGATGGAAAGAAGCAGTGCAGGCGTATTTGGCGACGATTGCCTTCGCCGACGCTCAGGTGGGGCGTCTACTCGACGCGTTGGAAGCATCCCCCTATGCCAAGAACACCGTAGTGTGTTTGTGGAGCGACCATGGGTGGAGTCTAGGAGAGAAGGAACACTGGCGCAAATTCGCTTTGTGGGAGGAGCCTACGCGGACGGTGTACATTTGGAAGGTTCCCGGCCTGACACCGGCAGGCACACCATGTCACCGCCCGGTGGACCTGATGTCGGTCTACCCGACCATGTGTACCGTGTTGGGCCTGCCGCGCCCGGCCCATGTCGAAGGCGCGGATATTCGACCGTTGCTAGCGAATCCGCAAGCGGATTGGGAATTGCCGGCCCTGACGACGTTTCACCGCAACAACCACAGCCTCCGCGACGCGACGTGGCGGTATATCCGCTACGCCGAAGGGGGCGAAGAATTGTACAACCATGCTACCGATCCACATGAGTGGACCAACCTGGCCAACGATCCAAAGTACGCGCCCGTCAAAGAACGACTCGAACGGTTCTTTCCTGCCCGCAATGCACCGGAGCTGCCGCGAGTTCGCTAGCGGAAGAGACCTACCTGCTGCAGGTTTGCTTTGCGGGCCTGGAACAGGCTTCCTGCCATCACCGCACCACGCGTACGATGACGCGATTGCCCTCGTGCCGAATTACTTTGACTTGCGAACCTTCCTCCACGAAGTCTCCCTCGGTTAGCACGTCGATGATCTGGTCGCCGAACCGGGCCTTGCCGCTGGGGCGGAGGTCGCAATAAGCGATGCCCAGTGCGCCGACGGGAGGTAGATCGTGGTGCTGCGAGGCAGAGGATGCCAACGTCGATGGGTTCGAACCGGAACTGCCCACGGCAGTAGTCGGCGGCGGAGGCTGCAGTTTCAACCGATTCAACCCAGGGATGGAGTCGAGCCAAAGGATCTGAACAATCAACAACACCAAAACTCCCAAGACCGTCCCCGTGACCAGAAGGATGTTGAAACGCAGTTGGCGCCATTGGGTCGGGTCCTGCGGAACCAAGAAGTCCTGGCTGGCCATCACCAACGA
>RFIQ01000582.1 GCA_003695565.1 Planctomycetota bacterium
AAGGCCAGCGATTGTATCCGCGATCACCCGCTGCCGAACTCCGCCGTTAAGAGGATTGTAAACACCGGAGCGTCATCGAGGATGGCTTACGGTGGAGGTGGGATTGCGGTCGACCGCGACGACTCCAAGCAAGCGAACTGGTCGATGCATTCGAAGGAAGCAACGCAAAGACGCATAGGCGCGAAGACGCAATTCGGCAAAGGCACTGGCCGAGTCCCTTCGGCGAAAGGGACCCACGTGGCCTGCATCCGCCGAATGCAGGTCTTGCCGAGGTGTTTGTTTGGTTGTTCCCGTAGCCCGATACGGAACGTCGGGTTACGGGGATGGGGAGGCGGATAGAGAAGTTGGAAGGGAATACATAAACCCGACTTGGAGAGTCGTGCTACGGGGATTGTCTTGGTTCAGTGCGAGCTGGAGTTGTCAGCGAGCGACGTTAGCGAGTTGAAGGATGACATCCTGCCGACGTGCTTGCGCAGCCGTCTGTTAATTTGGAGCGCTTTGGGACGAATCCGGAAGTGGAAGGGAGGTTGTGGAGCCTGGAAGGTAGCGGGTCGAGCGTGGCAGGCGGGCGGTCGCGTGTGGAAGCCGAAACGGCGGCTGTTGGGTCTTGGCGCCTGGGGCGGGGCTCGATTCACACCGCTGCGTTGCCCTGTATAGGTTCAGCGTTAGGTCGTTACTCGTTCAGCCCGCTGGACGAAGTCGGGGTCGATGGTGACACCGAAGCCGACGCCGGCGGGGCAGCGGACGACTCCGCCCTCGCACTTCAACGATGAATCGTCGCAGTGCACGGGCAAGCTCGTATTTCCTTTGAATTCCATGTACGGGCCGATGTTCGGAGTGAATGAGGCGAACTGCACGACGTCCAGATAACCGAGTCCGCCGCCGGACATGTGAGGGACCACCGGCATACCGGCGACTGCCGCCATGCGCGCGACCTGGGTGGCGCGTATCAGACCGCCGCCGTAATGCAGGTCGGGTTGCACGATATCAACACCCCGGTTGGCAATGGTCCACTTCCAGCGGTGCATGGAGAATTCCTGCTCGCCGCCGGCCACAGGGATGGTCAGCGCGTCGGCGACCGCTTTTGTACTCCACAGGTCGTCGAATTCGCATGGCTCCTCGAAGAAGCCATACCGATACGCTTCCATCAGTCTGCCGATTCGGATGGCCTCTGAGGCGTCGTAGCTGCTGTTGGCGTCACCATAGAGCGTAAAGTCTTCTCCGAACGTCTCACGAACAAGCGGGATCAGCGCTTCGGTGCGGCCGGGAAGCGAGTCTGCATTCCGGCTCATTCGTCCTCCCAATCGGAACTTGATCGCCTTGACCCCTGAACCTGCAACCAGTCGTTGCAAATGCTCGATTTCTTTCTCGGGTGAATTTCCGCGGTTGCTGCTGGCGAAGTAGACCGGGATATCCCGTCGCAGTCGTCCCCCAAAGAAGTCGGCCACGGGCCGATCTGCGGTGCGGCCGAGCAGTTCCAATAGGTTCATTTCGACTGCAGCAACGCAAATCCACAGGGCGATCCCCTGAAGTTTGTAGTTGCTGCTGCGACGGTACACGTCCCACAACAGCGCCTCGAGTCGGCGCGCATCCTGACCGATGAAGGCGGGCACGACGTTTCTGAGCAGCACCGGCCAGAAATAGTCCATCCGCGAGGGATTTGGCACGGTAATGGCTTCGATTCCGTCGGCGCTGCGACTGCGAACCAGATAATTTCTTCCATGCCGCAACAGTTCGATCGATTCCACTACGACTGGTCGACTCAGCGACGACAGGTCCAGCACGGGTTGTTTCAGGATCTGGTCGAGTTTTTCAGACAGCTCGCGCGGATCGGACGGAGCGGCATCATCACCGCGCGTCGGTGAAGCAAGGGCGCTGATTGCTGCGGCGCCGGTCGTGGCGAGACTGGCTAGGGCCGTGCGACGCGACAGTCGCCTGCCGGTCTGAGGAATCGACGTTGAGAAAATCAGATCATCGCGCGCGTCCATTGTTCGTCACTTTCAATGCGTTTGATTTATCACTGCGACTCGTGGGTTGTCTGGCTCAAGTATGCCTCAAGGTTCTTCAGGCTGGTTCGATGAGCAGAGGTGGCCGATTGAGTGGCGGGGGTGCCGGATTCGATCGCCTGTTCGAGCACGAGGTGAGGGAGCGTTTTGCGATCTCGAAATCGTGCAAACAGGCGAGCGTAGTCGATGTCGCCGTCGATCGTGAACGACTCCGTCCAAACGCCGCCTTGCGACTGGCGCAAGTGCAGCTCGACAACACGGTCGGCGTACTGTTCCAGCGCGTCGAACAGTGCCACCTGCGAGTTGCCGCACCCGCGATAGATCCAGTGGGCATCCAGGCAGAACTGAACATGCTCAGGGTTCGTCGCGATCAGCATGTGATGGAACTCGCGGGCTCCCTGGCGCAGTTCGCTGTCGTGGTTGTGGTAGGCCAGCGTGATGCCGAGTTTCTTCAGGGACTCGCCGAGCCGATCCAGCGACCGGGCCTGATGTTCGAGCTGCTGATCGGACTTGTCTTCGTTGCCACCCCAGCGGATTGGAGAGGGGTTCGTGACGAGAATGTGAGCGCCAACGTCTTTTGCTCGTTCGGCGATCATCAGGACACGCTCGATACTCGCATCCGACTGTGCTTCGTCGTGCAGCACGCTGTTGACGTACAGCGACCGCATCTCCAAACCGTGTCTGGCGAGCCTCGTTTTCAGTCCGTCGAATTCGGCCGGCTGATTGATGATCGGTTCGTAACCGGTTATGCCGGTGCTGGCGATGTCCGCAAGCAATCGGTCGGTGTGGAGTTCCAGCGTTTTTCCATCGCGTCGGGCAAAGGTCGACCACGGGTACGTGTTCGTAGCGATATGCAGGTGGCCGTCGACGGCGCGATCGGTCGCGCTGAGTCGGTTCCGCATCATCCCGATGCCAGTCGCCGCGGCCAGTCCGGTGATTATTTCTCGTCGATTGAGCATAGTAGGTTCCTGTCGTTCCAACGCCCTGCCGGGTGAGTCGAATTCCCCAACGTCCGGTTTTCGCAATGCGTGGCGCTTGCGGTGTAAGGCGTCTGACTGGGCAGCAGGGTGGTCATCTGCGGGATTCCTTAATTATGCGGGCTCTCGGCGGTTTTTGCAGCAATGGGGCAGATGTGAATACAATTTCGCAGCCGCAGATCGATATTCGACTGGCATGCGGCCTGATCCTGGAGCCGAGTTCGGACGTTGCTGACGTGTCTGTCGGCGAGGTTTGGGGCAACCATCGCAATGTCGCGCGTTTTCTGCAAAGTATGGGTAACCGATCGATTCAACGTGCTATCTGATGGTGGGATCCGTTTCGTTCGAAGAAACTCGAGGTGGTTAAGGCGTGGGACTCGACGAGCAAATCGAGCAGGTTCAGGCCGGAAACCTGGATGCGTTCGCGGAGATCGTGCGGCTCTACGAGCGGCCGATCCGTGCCTGGCTGGTGTCGCGTTGCCCGCCCGGGGGAGATGCGGACGAAGTGGCTCAGAAGACGTTCGTGCAGGCGTTCAAACGGATCGACGATTTTGCGATCGGGACCGACTTTCGCGCCTGGCTATTCACGATCGCCCGATATCAGTTGATGGCCGAGTGCACGCGTCTTCAGCGGATGGCGGACTATCACAGCCGGTACGCCCCGCATGCACTCAACCAGGAATTGGAGCGTCGTGCAGCAGGCGATTCTGATGCGCAGAATCCATTGCTGGGACACTTGCGAAGCTGCCTGGAGGAAATGGGCGAGAAGCCCCGGCAGATTCTGAACTGGCGATATGGTGAGGAAAAGCCGTTGGCTGAAATCGCGGAACTGACCAACCGAAGTGTCGGGGCAATCAAGAAGCATTTATTCCAGTTGCGCAAAGCATTGTACGAGTGCATTCAGCGAAAGCAGGCAACGGAGGCCGGGCAATGAATCGGCGGTTCGAACAGCTTTGGACAGGATACCTGGAGGGAGACCTTGACAGTTCTGGTCTGACGGAGCTGCAGGAAATGCTGGCTGCCGACCCTGAGCTTCTCAGGCTCGCCACGGATCTCTACGAGCAGCATCGGTTGCTTGGTCTGGAGTTGCAGCCGTTTGATTCAGGTGCTTTTGTTCAAGACACCATCCGGAAGATTGAAAACGACCGGAGTGAATTTCTCAGTTCGGTGACCGAGGAGCTTCGCAAAGCGGCACACTCCGCACCGGACATCGCCGTGACCGACAGACGCCCGTTGCCTCATGTGGGATGGTTTGGCTACGTCGCCATTGCAGTTTTCACTCTGCTGATCACGCTGGGTGGACAACACTGGTTCTGGCGGCCGGTCGCAACGGACGTGGCCGATGGTGTATCCACTCACGCAGCGCGGGTCCGGGATATTGCGACACTGATCTTTGAAGACGGCTGTGAATGGTCGTCGACGCCAGCGTTGCAGGAAGGGCAGCGATTGCCGCCGGGAATGCTTGCACTCGCCGCGGGGACAGCCGTCATTCGATTTGATGGCGGCGCGGAATTGGTGATGACCGGGCCAACCTCGCTGGTATTGCACTCGACCGGCAGTGCAGAACTCAAACGCGGTGATGTCGTCGTTCGTGCGGAAGACGGGGCGGAAGGTTTCGAACTGGCGACGCCGCTGAGTCCATTAATTGATCTTGGGACAGAGTTCGCCGTCCGGGTCGGTTCTTCCGGCGATACCGAGGTCCATGTTCTGGACGGGCAGGTCGAATATCGAAACGGCGATTCTCCTGACGTCCTGACGGCAGGCCATGCCGTGCGTCTGTCGAAGAGAGGAGAGCCTGTTGAAGAACTCCAGTTGGATTCCCCGAGATTTGACGAAGTGATTCGCCGCGCGAATCCTCGGCCTGAACCGGAGCGGATGCTGGCATACGAAGGGTTCCATTATGAACCGGGCATCCTGCCGCTGGCGGAAACGACGAAAGGGATCGGCTGGGCTGGCCCCTGGCGGTTGCGAACGCGGGAGGAACGGCGACTGCCCGACACAGAAAACTCACCGGAGTTCTTCGAGATTGTTCATGGGCAAATGAACGTCACATGGCCGGTTCCCGGCGGTCGGCTGGGAATGCTCAGACTTCCGGCCGGTAATTCCTTCTATGTGAGGCCGCTTGCCAGGCCGATTGATCTCGGCAGGGACGGTGTGACGTTTTTCAGCCTGATGGTCCGCGAAACGCAGCGCCGCCTGGCCCCCGGGCGACCGCGCGAACATCTGCGTCTGACGTTTCGCTCGTCCGAGGACTACTTTTCGGATGCCATCAGTTTCGGGCACGGCCCCGGTTACCGTCCTCGGGTTCAGGCGGGTAGAGGCAATCAGTTCAACAGCCCTCTTGTCCTGCCGCCCGAACAGACGACGCTGTGGATCGGCAAGATCATCTCCCGTGAGCAGGGCGAAGACGAAATCTATTTTCGGGTCTACGGCGAGCAGGATGTTCTGGGATACGCCGAGCCGAGCACCTGGCATGTTGTCACGCGGGGCGTGGACATCGCTGCTCGACTGGATCGCGTACTCTTGAGTTCGACCGGCAGGACGGCGCGTATCGTCGATGAACTGCGAATCGGCCCCACCTGGCGCAGCGTCGCTCCGATGCAGGACGAAACGGAATGAGTTGCGATTGCCGTGACATGCGATATTGCAAGCACGAAGCGCAAGCGAGTGTTTCACGATCTGCCACTCACTCGCTTGCGCTTCGTGCTTGTATCGCGATGGTGCTGTTGTTCGGGATGACGATTGGCAACGTCTGCGGTGCTGACATCGACTTCAATCGCGACGTGCGGCCGATTCTGGCGGACAATTGTTTCGAGTGCCACGGGCCGGATGTGGAAAGTCGCGAAGCGGACCTGCGACTTGACGTTCTGGACCACGGATTGACATCGGTGATCGTGCCCGGCAAGCCCGAAGAAAGCATGCTCATCGAACGATTGTTGTCGAATGACCCAGACGAAGTGATGCCGCCTCCGGAAGCCAAGCGGCGGCCGACGGCGAAGCAAATCGAAAAGTTGCGCAAGTGGATTGAGCAGGGAGCAAGTTACGAACCGCATTGGGCATTCGTCGCACCGGCACGGCCGACGATCCCGCAAGTTAGCC
Source organism: Planctomycetota bacterium (assembly GCA_003695565.1). GTDB lineage: Bacteria > Planctomycetota > Planctomycetia > Pirellulales > Pirellulaceae > Aureliella. The sequence continues at coordinate 6,083 of RFIQ01000582.1, forward strand.
AGCCGAACTGGGTGCGGAACCCAATCGACAGCTTTGTGCTAGCCCATCTCGATTCACAATCTTTAACGCCGCAGCCTGAGGCCGATCCGCGCGTCCTGGCGCGGCGGCTCAGCCTGGCTTTGACCGGGCTGCCGGTCTTGCCCCAACGCAGCGACCAATTCGTTGAGGCTTACAAGGCAGATGCGGAACGGGCGATCTCCCAGTTCGTTGACGAACTGCTCGCGTCCGACGCCTATGGAGAACATTGGGCATGGGGGTGGCTGGACGCGGCGCGTTATGCCGACACGAACGGCTACCAGGCGGACGGATACCGCGTCATGTGGCCGTGGCGTGATTGGCTGGTCGGTAGTTTGAACGCAAATGTGCCGTTCGACCAACTGACGGAGCTGATGCTCGCCGGCGATCTGCTCTTGCCCAAAGATCAGCAGGACTGGCAGTCCGGAGACTGGATCATGGATGACCGGTCGAGTGACTTGCTGATCGCGACCGGCTTCTTGCGCAACCATCGCTACGATACCGGCAGCGGCACGATTCCCGACGAGTCGAAATTCGAGAACGCCGCGGATCGCATGGAAACGGTCGCTACGGTGTGGATGGGGCTGACGATGCTGTGCGCTCGCTGTCACACGCACAAGTACGACCCGATCGAGAACCGCGAGTACTACGAACTGCTGTCGTTTTTCGACAACGTGCCGGAGATCGGATCTGCACTCAAAGGTGCGTCACATCCCTATATTCATGTCCCGACGAGCGAGCAGCAGAAAAAATTGAAGCGGCTTGCTCGTGTCGTCCATGACATCGAAACGAAGCTTTCCGCAGCACGCGACCAAATCGACGACGCGCAAACTGCCTGGGAGATGACTCTGTCTGACGAAGAGAAGAGTCCACTACGAGTTTCCCGTGGATTGAAGTTTCGTTTCGCCGAGGAGCCGATCCACTTTGACGGAACCTTCTCTATCGAGAAGACGAATGATCCAGCTTTGTTGTGTGCCGGCAACCAGCGGTGGACGATCTCTTTCTGGTTCCGGGCTGACTCGGAAGAGAACGGGGCCATCTTCTCCAGCGTGGAAGAACCGGAGCGTTATCGACCGGGCATACAGGCTGACTGGGTCGACGGGCATGTGCGTGTACGACATGTCTGCCGATGGGTAAACAGTTACATCGAGTTTCGCTCGAAGGAGAAACTGGCACCGGGCAGGTGGCATCACGTCACGTTTCGCTGCGACGGACGAATGCAGGGGCTGGCTTATCGTGCGTCGCTGGATGGCTTAGACGACGCGATGGTCTGCACTCATCCGGTGACGAATGACTCGGCCGAGAAGGCTGGCAAGGCTCCGTTGGTGCTCGGTGGGAGTCCGCTCCTTGCGGGATTCAGGGGCAGCCTCCGCGACCTGAGGTTTTATGCTCGAGAACTGGAGTCAGCCGAAGTTCGGTCTCTGGCCGATCCGAGTTCGACGGTTGACCTTGCCCGGATTTTGCCCGAGGAGAGGACAGAGGTGGAATCCGAGACGCTGCGACTGGCGTTTCTTGAAAGCGACGATTTGCCCGAGCGGGTCAGGCTGTTGCAGAACGAGTACTTCGCCGCTGTCGAACGACTGGCGGACGCCGTTCGGGAGACGCCGACCACGATGGTCATGAAGGATGCGCAGACCCCGCACACGCGCATTCGCATCGCCGGAGTCTACGACTCGCTGGGTGAGAAGGTGGATACGGACACACCAAAATTTCTGCCGCCGTTACCGGAAGGGGACCGAAATCGGCTGCGGCTTGCGCGCTGGCTGACCCGGCCTGATCATCCGCTGACGGCGCGCGTGGCGGTCAATCGGGTCTGGCAGACGCTGTGGGGGCGGGGCTTCGTCGATTCCCCTGAAAACTTTGGAACGCAGTGCGCCGAGCCGATTCATGCGGATCTGCTCGACTGGCTGGCGACAGAGTACGTTCGTCTGGGCTGGGACACGAAAGCACTGATCAGGCTCATTGTGACAAGCCGTGCGTATCGACAGTCCTCGGACGCCCCTGATTCAATGTGGAAGTTGGACCCTGATAACCGCCACCTGGCCCGCGGACCGCGGTTCCGGCTGCCGGTGTCCGTCGTTCGTGATCAGGCGCTTTTCCTGAGTGGGCGGCTCGACTCGACCATCGGCGGGCCGCCGGTCGTACTCGACGATGTGCGCGGCAAAGACGGCAAACCAATGAAGGTCCCGTTTCAAAAGGCAGACAATCGCCGGACGCTGTATTCCTTCTGGAAACGCAATTCGCCGCATCCCATGCTGGCGGTTTTTGATGTCGCCGATCGGAACCAGTGCGAAGTTCGGACACTGCGGACGAACACGCCGTTGCAGGCGCTGGTCACATTGAACGAAGCTGGCTTTGCCAGGTGCGCGGAAGCTCTGGGAGAGCGAGCCCGCCAAGTGGGGCAAGCTTCCAGCTTGTCGGAGTTCGATTCCGCAAGCAGGATGCTTACGCCACTTGAGCAGCAACTCCACTGGGTCTGGCTGGCCTGCACCGGTCGCGATCCCGATGACGAGGACATGCACTATTTGACCAAGACACTTCGCGATTACCGCAACATTTCCGGCGACGAAGATCGAGCCTGGACGGCACTGAGCAACGTCCTGCTGAATCTCGACGCCACATTGACGCTGGAGTGACGATGAAACCCAATAGGCAAAATGACTCATACGAGCACGCAGCGCAAGCAAGTGAATGCTCGGGGGAGGATTCGACATACTCGCTTGCGCGTCGTGCTTGTATGTCGCGCCGCAACGTCCTGCACGGTCTCGGCGGCGCGTTGATGGCCGGCGCGCTGCACGAACTCCTTGGTTCGTCCATCGCCCACGCCGCACCGATGCGAGCCAACCCACCCGGCGTCTCCGGCTTTCCCGAATTCCCCGCCAAAGCAAAACGTGTCATCTACCTCTTTCAAGCCGGCGGGCCGTCGCAGATAGACCTGTTTGACTACAAGCCGCTCTTGAAGAAATGGGACGGCAGGGACTTGCCCAGAGAAGTCATGGGCGATGCCAGATTCACGGGTATGGTCAACGGTCAGTCTCGCTTTCCGGTAGTCGCCTCAAGATGGAAATTTCAGCGGCATGGAGAGTGCGGCGCGTGGGTGAGTGAACTGTTTCCCGAGTTCACGCAGGTCGTCGACGATGTCTGCTTCATCAAGTCGATGACGACGACGCAGGTGGATCATGACGCCGCGATTACCTATCTGCAGACGGGCCATCAGATCGCCGGACGGCCTGCCATGGGAGCCTGGGTCGCCTATGGACTTGGCAGCGACTGCGACGACCTGCCGGCATTCGTCGCATTGCGGACGGAGAAAGGGGGCTCGTTTCTGATTGACCGTCACTGGGGATCAGGATTTCTGCCGTCCCGGTATCAGGGCATCCGGGTCGGCGGGACCGGTGATGAACCGGTGCAGTATCTGAGCAATCCGGAAGGTATGACGTCCGGAATGCGGCGCCGGACGATTGCCGATATCAACGCCTTCAATCGCCGTCACCGCCAGCGAGTTGGTGATCCGGAGATCGCCACGCGCATCGCCCAGTTCGAGATGGCGGCACGGATGCAGATGAGCGTCCCGGAACTGGCGGACATCAGCGACGAACCGCAGCATATCCTCGACCTGTACGGTGACGATGTGCAGCAGCCGGGAAGCTACGCATACAACGCACTGATGGCCCGACGGCTGGCCGAACGCGGCGTGCGTTTCGTGCAGTTATTCCAGGGCGGCTGGGATCAGCATTCGAACTTGCCAAAGCAGATCGAAGAGTACGCGCGCTACACAGATCGAGCCAACGCAGCCCTGATTCAGGATCTTAAACAGCGGGGCATGCTGGAGGACACGCTGGTCATCTGGGGCGGTGAATTCGGCCGGACGGTTTTCTGTCAGGGCAAACTGACGAAAACCAGTTTCGGCCGCGAACATCACCACCTCGGCTTCACCATGTGGATGGCGGGCGGAGGCGTCAAAGCCGGAATCACGCACGGCGCGACGGATGAATGGAGCTTTCGGGCCATCGAGAACCCGGTGCCGGTCCACGACCTGAACGCCACCATCCTCCATCTGCTGGGGATCAATCACAAACATCTTACCTATCGTTACCAGGGGCGCGACTTCCGATTGACGGACCTGGCGGGGCGAGTGGTGAAAGAGATTTTGGCATGAGCGGTGAACACCCAATGATCGGGACCTTACCAGCACGACGCGCCAGCCAGTGGATCGGGTGGTTGTGTACACTCACTGGCGCGTCGTGCTTGTATTGCTGTCTAATCGCAGCCGCACAAGGCAACACAAAACCGAACATCATCCTTATTCTCGCTGACGACCTGAGCGCGACGGTGCTACCCTGCTATGGCGGCAAGTCGGTGAGGACACCGGTTCTCGATCGGCTGGCGGCGGAAGGGATGCGCTACACGCATTGCTACTCGCCGCAGGTCTGCATGCCGTCGCGATGCGAATTGCTCACCGGAAAGTACAGCCATCGCAATTTCGTCGGGCGCGGCAACATCGCTCCTGGAGAAACGACGATCGCCTCGGTCCTGAAGCAGGCGGGGTATGCGACGTGCCAGATCGAAAAGTGGCATCTGGAGTTTCGAGGCGGCGCGATCCCCTCGCAGGTGGGGTTCGATGAGTTCTATCACACCAGGCTGGCCCACAACTATTTCGATCCGGTCGTAAGTGTGAACGGCAAAGAGCAGAAGTTCGAGGGAGGGTATGGCCCGCACGTCTGTCAGAAGTTCGCTTTTGACTTTATCCGCCGGCATCAGCAGCAGCCGTTCTTTCTCTACTACGCCATGCATCTGCCGCACGCTCCGTATCACGTGCCGCCGGGATTCGATCTGGGGGACTTTCCGACGGTTGAGGAGAAGTACTATGCGATGATTGCACACCAGGATGCGCTAATCGGCCAACTGATTGAACACCTGGAGCTGCTCAACCTGCGAGACCGAACCTTGCTCCTTTTCACAGGCGACAACGGAACGCCGCAGGGAATCCACTACCGCCACGGCGACCGCACACTCGAGGGCGGAAAAGGAACGCTGCTCGACGGAGGCACGCATGTTCCGCTGATTGTGAACTGGCCTGGTACTGTTGGCGAAGGAATTGTCGCCGATCAACTGGTCGACTTTGCCGACTTCCTGCCGACGCTCATGGAATTAGCCGGTCGAAAGCCTCGACCAGGCCTGAAACTCGACGGCCGGTCCTTCTATCGACAGTTGCTCGGCGACAGGGACGCTCTTTCACGGAGATTCGCGTTCAAGTTCGGCTGCCGGAACGGTGGCAAAGGGGCGCTACCTGTTCACGGCTACTGGGCGCGAACCCAACGCTGGAAGCTCTACAACGACGGCCGGTACTACGACATGAAATACGATCTGAACGAAGAACCGCCGATCGAACTCGCTTCAGCGAGTACTGAAGCCGTCGCGGCTCACGAGCATTTGGCGAACGTCTTGAAGCATTCTGGCGCGGAAGCTGTGTATGAACGATTCAAGAAGAAGTCGCATGAGAGGGACTAATCCCGTGCAACGAATGAGACATGTAGCTGTGTTACAAAATACAAGCACGAAGCGCCAGCGAGTGATTTGCGGCCTCACTCGCTGGATCACTCGTGTGCTCACTCCTGTGCTCACTTGCTTGCGCTACGTGCTTGTATGCGGGCTGCTTGCGCTCGTATCGACAACCGGCTTTCCCGCTTCTGCCGCCGACGAGACGGTATCCGGTTTTGTCCAACGCTACTGCGCGGACTGTCACTCGGGGCCGGATGCCGAGTCCGCCTTCCGACTGGACACGCTGGCCAGTAGCTACGCTCGCCAGAGCGTGGAAGGCAAGGACCACGGTCTGGCGACCGCGGCTACGTTCGACGCCTGGGCGATGGTTCATCACCGTATTTCCAAAGGAGAAATGCCGCCGGCGGATGCCGAGCAGCCGGATCCGGATCAGAAGGCCAGGTTCCTGACGGCAATTGGCGATGCTTTGGCGGCAGCCGAACGCCAGCGACAACAACAGTTCGGTCGCAGCGAACTCCGGCGGTTGAGTCGCATCGAGTATGCCAATTCGCTCAGAGACATCCTTGACCTGCCGCATCTGGAAGTGGACGAAATGCTTCCTCCGGACAGTCTAGCACACAGTTATCCGAAGAGCGCCAAGGCACTCGACTTCTCGCACGTCATGGTGATGCGATATCTCGACGCTGCTGATCATGCACTCTGGCAGGCTCTGGCTCCGCGTACAGAAAGTGAACCGTGCAGGATCGTCCGCGCCGAGTTGAAAAGCATTGAAGGTGTTACCGAGACGCTGCAAACACTTCGCGTGCAGCTCACGCAGACGACAGCTATGCCGTTGATTGGTATGAAGCTGGACCCGACGCTCGACATTGTTAAGGGAGACTTTCAGCAGCGTCGGCCTCCAAAGATCAGCGACCCTGAACCGCATTTCGACGGGGTCGCAACTTTCATGAACAGCCGGTCGAATCACAATATCGTGGTGAAGCCGTTCAAAGTAACGCAAAGCGGTTATTACAAGCTGCGCGTGCACGGCTGGGGCCTTGTCAACGATCACGGAAAACTGCTTCCCAGCGATCGCACGGAAGCGGTGGCGTTTTATAGTCAGTCGGGCCGTTTGCTTGGCCGCTGTGAGCTTCCTCCGAATGTGCCGACGACGAGTGAGGTGACAGTCTGGTTGAACGCCGGGGAACCGATCGAGTATCTGGCGATATCCACGGATAACGAGTTGTTTAATTTTCCCGACCGGGGAAAGGCGAAGTACGAGTCCTTCAAGGCGTACGGCATCGGCCTAAGGTGGTTCGAGATGGAGGGGCCGTTGGTCGACCAATGGCCATCGGAAAGTCATCGTCGCTTGCTGGGGGATCTGCAACTGCAACCGACGGAGGAACAACCAAACGGTCTGCACTACGTAGTTGTTTCGGCGGATCCAATCGCCGACGCACGCCGGCTGCTTGGTCAATTTTTGCGGCGGGCCTACCGTCGACCGCAGCGAGAGGGGGATCTCAAGATTCCTATGCAAATGGTCCGTCAGCGGCTTCAGCGAAAGGAGCCGTTCGTCGACGCTTTGATGGCTGGTTACCGGGCTATATTGACTTCTCCGGAGTTTCTGCTGCTGTATGAGGAGCCGGGCGAACTGGATGCCTGGGCGTTGGCCAGCCGGCTGTCGTTCTTCCTGTGGAATTCACCTCCCGACCAGCAGTTACGTCAGGCGGCCGCCAGCGGCGAGTTGCTCTGCGACGATGGACTGCGCCGACAAGCTGAACGACTGCTCAATCACCCGAAGTCCGCCCGCTTCGTCGAACACTTTCTCGACTACTGGCTCGACCTTCGGAACATCACGCTGACCGAGCCGGACAAGAATCTGTACCCCGAGTACAACGCGCTGCTGGCCGAATCGATGCTGGAGGAAACTCGGGCGTTCTTCGCGGAAATGATTCATGCCGATCTGGGAGTGAATCACGTGTACGATTCCGACTTTCTGATGATCAACCAGCGTATGGCGGACCTGTACGAAATTGACGGTGTGGACGGGTTTCAGACACGCAAAGTTCTCCTCCCGCCGAACAGCGTTCGCGGCGGTCTGCTGACGCAGGGCAGCTTGCTGAAAATCACGGCCAATGGAACAACGACCTCACCGGTGGTGCGTGGGACTTTCGTGTTGTCGCGTTTACTGGGTGATCCCCCTCCGCCGCCTCCTCCGACTGTTCCCGCCATTGAACCGGATATCAGCGGCGCGACGACGATTCGCGAGCAGCTTGCCAAACATCGCTCCGTCGCGCTTTGTGGATCCTGCCATCAGAAGATCGATCCGCCCGGTTTTGCCCTGGAGAGCTTCGACGTCATGGGGACATGGCGAACGCATTACCGGGCACTCATCGAAAAAGGAGAAAAAGGCGTCGACCTGAAATCCAACGGCAAGCCGGTGCAGTACAAGATCGGCTTGCCGGTCGACTCCGCCGGACAACTGCCCGACGGCTCGGCATTTGCTGATATCAATGATTTCCGCCAGCTACTCGATGCTCGCCAACCGCAAATCGCTCGCAACCTGCTCGAACAACTGATTGTTTACGCCACCGGATCTCCTGTCGGCTTCGCGGATGGCGATATTGTTCAGGCGATGATGAAACGACTGGAGACCAACCACTACGGCGTGCGTTCCATGATTCACGAAATCGTGCAAAGCGAATTGTTCAGGAATAAGTGACTACGCCATTTGATTCGACCGTTTCACACTCAGGCAATCAAGCGAAAATACAATGACCAAACAGCTTTCCCGGCGAACCCTGCTCCGATCGGCCGGAGCGAGTCTGGCTCTGCCCCTGCTCGATGCGATGATTCCAGCGTTTGCCAAGGAGAAATCGATCGAGGCACCGCGACGGATGATTGCCATCAACGTCGATCTGGGCTTCATGCCGGAAGAGTTCTTTCCGAAAGAAGCAGGCCGACACTTCCAACCGTCCCCTTATTTGAAGCTCCTCGATGACTTTCGCGACAACTACACCGTCTTCAGTGGAGTCTCGCATCCAGAGGTGGATGGCGGTCATCAGGCGGATGTCTCGTTTCTGACCGGGGCACCGCATCCGCGTTCCGCCGGATTCAAGAATACGATTTCGCTCGATCAGTATGCCGCTCAGTTCATCGGTCATCTGACGCGCTTTCCCACGTTGAACCTTCGTGTCGGGCCGGGGGCTGGTTCGTTGTCGTACACCGCAGACGGAGTGCGCATTCCTGCGGAGGAACGGCCGTCGCGAGTGTTTCAGCAACTGTTTGTGCAGGGTTCAGCCGATGAAATCGCCGCGCAGGTCCGCAAGCTCCGCGAAGGCCGCAGTCTGATGGATTCGTTTGCAGATCAGATTCGGGATCTGAACCGCAAAGTCGGCGGGCCCGACCGCGCACGGCTCGATCAGTATTTCACTGCGGTTCGCGAAGTTGAAAAGCGACTGGCCATCAACGAAGAATGGGAAACCAGGCCGAAGCCGTCGATAGATTCGAAGCCGCCCAAAGATGACCTCGATCCTGGTAAACTCGTTCAGCGTATCCGTAACATGTATGACCTTGCGAGACTGGCGCTGGAAACTGATTCCACTCGCCTGGTCACCATCCTCGTGACGCAGCAATTCAATCCCAAGGTCGACCTGCCGGGAGTGGAATTGCCGCACCACGCACTGACTCATCAGAGCCAGAAGAAAGATGCACGCGAACAACTCCGGATCGTGGAAGAAGCGCAGATGGCCGAACTAGCAACGTTGTTAAGAGGGCTGCAAGCGGCTCGGGAGGGGAAGGACACGTTGTTGGACCGGACCATGGTTATGCAGGGCAGCAATCTTGGTCACGCCGGCAAGCACGACAATCGCAATTTGCCGGTGCTGCTGGCCGGCGGCGGATTCCGGCACGGTCAACATCTCGTCTTCGACCGAGAACGCAACACCCCGCTGGCGAATCTGTACGTCAGCATGCTGCAGCGACTGGGAATCGAAGCCGAACGCTTTGCGTCAAGCACAGGCACCATTCATGGACTAGATTCCGTATGAAACAACTCACGACAAATACCAGCACGAAGCGCAAGCGAGTGACAAATACTAGCACGAAGCGCAAGCGAGTGAATTCATGGCCAACACAACGCGCGTGCGCGTGAACCTACAAACACCAACACGAAGCGCAAGCGAGTGAATCTGGTACGTTGCGAGATTCACGCATTCATCCATTCACTCACCCACTCACGTAACGCATTCACTCGCCCACTCGCTCAATCGCTCAATCGCTCACTCGCTTGCGCGCTCAATCGCTCACGCGCTCAATCGCTCAATCGCTCACGCGCTCACTCGCT
>RFIQ01000583.1 GCA_003695565.1 Planctomycetota bacterium
GACGGCGGAGGTGGATTGGGAGTCATTTGGTATGCCAATCCGGCTGAGCCGGCTCGTTAGGCCCAATGCGTCGTTTTTTGCCACCGAGATTGATTGCGGGCGCTCGGCCTTTGGCGAGGATTGCCTGGAGTTCAAGCTCGGGGGGGCGGGCGAGTTCAGGTGGCCGAACCTGCCGCCGGTAGTTCGGATCGCATGTCCGCCAAGTGCATCGACGCAGTGTCGGTTCACATCTGTTCAGTAGTTTCCTTTGCATTGAAAGAACGACCATGAGCGATAATCAACAGCCGGACCCGGAATTGGTTGCCAAGTACAACCAGGCGGAGAAACTGAAGGACGAAGGTAAGTATGAGGAAGCTGTTGGGTTATTGAATGAGATCCTGGAGGCCAATCCGAATCATGTCCTGTCCCATCTGACGTTGGGGCGGATTTACACTCTGATGGGCAAGTTCGAAGAAGCGGTTGCGCATGGAATCAAGGCATGTGAGCTGGAACCGAACGATCCGTTCAATTTCACGGCCTTGAGCGTGACGTACCAACGCGTCTTCGCCGGGACGCAGGATCCGAAGTACATCCAGTTGGCCGAGGACGCCATGGCCAAGTCGCGGAGCCTAGAGGCGATGCAGTAATTCCCGCCGGAGGCTGCGGTCGCCGTGGCGCGGCCGCGGCGCGGGCGGCTGGCCGGCATCCCGCTGAATATGAATCGATTGGCATCAGGAGATCTGGTCATGCACGTCGTCCACCACGGGGCCGCCGAGGGCGTCACCGGCTCGTGTCACCAATTGATGATCGATGGCCGGCGATCCCTGTTGGTCGATTGCGGTTTGTTTCAGGGGGCGGAGGCCAAGGGACGCGACGACCAGGAGATCGACTTCCCGCTGGATGGCATTCAGGGGTTGATCGTGACTCACATCCACTTGGATCACGTCGGGCGGATTCCTTATTTGACGGCGGCGGGATTCAAGGGGCCCATCTACTGCAGTCCTCCCACGGCCAAACTTCTGCCCTTGATGATGGAAGACGCCATGCGGGTAGGCGTGACGCGCAATCGCCGCTTGATCGAGCGGTTTATCCATGACTTGCAGCGGCAGATTCGCCCCCTGGCGTTTTACAAATGGCACCAACTGGATGGTGGTGTTCGCGTCCGCCTTTCCCCCGCGGGCCACATTCTGGGGTCATCGATCGTCGAAGTGGAGCATGGTCCAGAGCGATTCGTCTTCAGCGGCGATTTGGGGAGCCGCCACCAACCTCTGTTGAAGGACCCGGTCAGCCCGGAGCGAGCCGACTTTCTGGTGTTGGAATCGACCTATGGAGACCGAAATCACGAGGGGCGCGCCGATCGCGTCCAGCGACTGGAAGCCATCCTGTGCGAAACGCTGGAGAACAAGGGAGTGACCATCATTCCCGCATTCAGCGTTGGCAGAACGCAAGAGTTGCTGTACGAGATGAACGAGATTTTCGATTCGATTGGCCGACGGCTGGGCTGTTCCATGCTCCGCGCCATCGATGTAATCATCGATTCTCCGCTGGCGCAGCGATTTACCGATTTGTATAACGAGCTGCAGCCATATTGGGACGAGGAGGCGCAGCATGTGCTGACCTACGACGACCAGCCGCTAGTGTTCGAGAATCTGGTGCAAATCGGTGATCACGCTGAACACATGGATACGATTGATTACCTGAAGGAATCGAAACTGCCGGCAGTGGTGATTGCGGCCAGCGGAATGTGCGCTGGAGGTCGGGTGGTCAACTACCTCAAGGCCTTCCTCGGCGACCCCACCACGGACATCGTCTTTGTCGGTTACCAAGCGCGAGGCACGCCGGGCCGGTACATCCTGGAAAGCGATTGGGTGCGGTTGGACGGCCAACGGTACGATATCCGGGCTCGTCGCCACATGCTCAGCGGCTATTCGGCCCATGCCGATCAATCGGACTTGCTACGCTTCGTGCAAGGATTTGAACAGCCCCCCGCTGGCATCCGCCTGGTTCACGGCGAGGAAGATGCCAAGCAGGCGTTGGCCGAGCAATTGACGCAGCGTGGGTATCAGGTGGTATGACATGAGCGTCCCTCGACGGCCGCTGGGCCTTTCGGATTTGCAGGTCTCGCCAGTGGGCTTCGGTTGCTGGCCGATCGCTGGTGTCTCGTCGTTGGGAGTGACGGAGGCTGACAGTCTGGCCACGCTCGAGGCTGCGCTCGAGTGCGGCATCAATTTCTTCGATACAGCCTATGCCTACGGGTATGCTGGCGAAGCCGACCGGTTGTTGGCTCGAGCCGTAGTCCCGCAGCGAAATCGCGTGGTGATTGCCAGCAAGGTCGGGCAGTACTTCGACGCGGGGCGGAATCGCGTGGTGGATGGCCGTCCTGAAACCCTGCTGCGACACAGCCGAGAAGTGCTGGACCGTTTGGGGACCGATGCCGTCGATATCATGTACTTGCACCAACCCGATCCGGCGGTCCCCATCGGTGAATCGGCTGGTGCGATCGCCGAAGTCGTGGCGCGGAAATGGGCGCGGTACGCCGGTGTGTCGAATGTCGATGCCGGACAGCTCGAGGAATTTGTCCGCCACTGTCCCGCAACGGTCGTCGTGCAACCGCCTTTCAACATGCTGCAACAGAGTGCTCTGGAGCAATTGCGGCCGGGCATCCGCCGCCACCGCCTGGGAGTGGCTTGCTACTGGGTGCTGATGAAAGGCCTGTTGGCCGGGAAACTGCAGCGTGATCATCGCTTCGATCCCCGAGACAAACGATTGACCTACCCCATTTTTCAAGGGGAAATGTGGCAGCGGGCGCAGGATCTGCTCGACCGCTTGCGAAGGATGGCTGCAGAACTGGAATGCACTACGGCTCAATTGGTGGTGGCTTGGACGTTGGCCCAACCCGATGTTACCGTGGCCCTGTGCGGTGCCAAGCGGCCGGAGCAAATCCGCGAGTCGGCTGCTGCCATGCACCTGGAGTTGCCGGCGGAGGGGCGCCAGAGAATCGAGGAATGGGTCCAAGAATTTCGGGGCTATTTCGAATGATCTGATACCGGGCGTGGCATCAGGCGGGAAAGGCGACGCTAATGGCGATGCCGCACTCGTTCGGGCGGTCCTGGCGCGACCGCGCCGTTTTCCTCAGGAGTATGCGTGATGAACGATGAAATACCGGACCAGCGATCGGCCTTGCTGGCTGGCTCGCACCATTCTGCACTGGTGGGTTACCTGCTGTGGGCGTTCGGTTTCTTTGGCGCTCATCGTTTCTACTTCGGTCGCCCCATCTCTGGGTTGATCTACTTCTTGACCCTAGGCGTTTTCTTCATCGGCTGGATCATCGATTTGTTCTTGATCCCATCGATGGCGCGGCAAGCCCGCTGGGAGCACGTCGATGGTCCGTACGATCACAATATTGCTTGGCTGCTGCACTCCCTGTTTCTGATCGGAATACTCGGGTTGCATCGTTTTTACCTGGGCAAATGGGGGACAGGGATCTTGTGGTTGCTGACCGGTGGGTTGTTCGGCCTGGGGTTCATCTACGACTGGTTCACGTTGAACGAGCAAGTGGACGAAGCCAACCTGCGCTACCTGCGCCGCCACTCCCCGCAGGCGATGTAGCAAATCTCGACTCACGATGCGGGAAGCCGGGGAGCCGATATGGAAACAGCCGTCGGGCGGCTCGTTGCAGGGTAGAGCACTGCGTTCGACGTTCCCGCATTCTGCGGTGACCCTGTTGTGCGGCCTCGGCCCATGGGTCAATCGCTGGGGCGGAAATCTGGATTGGGCTGAGGCATCTTGGCTCCCATGGCGGATTGCCATTGGCGGAGCTTGGAGCGCAATTGCTCGGTCCGCTGTGGCATCTCCTCGGACAGATCGTGCGTCTCTCCCGGATCAGTGGCCAAATTGTAAAGCTCCACCTCGTCCCACTCGTAGAACTCGATCAATTTCCAATCCCCGTCCCGAATCGCTGCCCCAGGGCACCAGGTGGAACCGTGATAGTGCGGATAGTGCCAGTACAGGGTGCGGGGGGCGGTGGATTGGTCGCCGGCCAACAGGGGAAGCAGGCTGCGACCATCGGCATGCAAATCCGGTCGGAGGGGCAATCCGGCCAATTGGAGCATCGTGGGGAAGAAATCCATGCTGACAACCGGTGACTGGTTGATGCTACCCGGCTCGGTCACTCCAGGTACGCGGGCGATCATCGGTTCCCGGATGCCCCCTTCGTACAGCCATCCTTTGCCGCTCCGCAACGGCAAATTGCAAGTGGGGCCAGGACGACGAAGCGTGCAAAGGCCACCGTTGTCCGAGAAGAAAAATACCGCCGTATTCTCGCTCAGCCCCAACCGTTCCAGCGTCTCCATCAACGCACCAACACTGTCGTCGACCGCGGCCACCATCGATGCATAATCGGGATTATCCTGGCGACCTCGGGAGATCCCGAAGTGTTCGGGGATCGTTGGTGTTGGATCCGTAAACCACTGCTGGGCCTTAGCAACAAAATGCGGGTGGCGTTTGCGGTACGGAGTGATGGGAGAGTGTACGTTGTAATAGGACAAGTACAGCAGGAATGGCCGATCGCTGTCGCGCGTCTGCAGGAAATGAATCGACTCTTCCGTAAGTCGTTCGGTCAGGTACTCGCCCGGTTGCCGCGCTTGCAGCGTGGGGTTTTTCCACGGGGCATAATAGCCTCCCGGTGGCGACCCCTTGGCATTGCCGCCGACATTGAAGTCGAATCCCTGATCGGTCGGCCAATGCCCTTCATCTCCTAAATGCCACTTGCCGGCAAAGAAGGTCTGGTAATCCCGGTCTTTCAGCGCCTCGGCGATCGTGACCTCTTCCAAAGCGAGATTGTCACGATCTTCGATGTGCAAGAAGCGGGGATTCTTGTCTGGGCCGGCGCGCATGCCCGGTATCCAATCCGTGATGTCGACACGGACCGGGTGACGCCCTGTCAGAATGCTAGCTCGAGTCGGTGAGCAAACACTGCACGCTGCATATGCCTGAGTAAATCGCATGCCGCTGGAGGCCAGCGCGTCGATGTTCGGCGTCTCATAGAACCGACTGCCGAAGCATCCCACATCCGCCCATCCCAAGTCGTCCACCAGAAAAAAGACGATGTTCATGGGACGCGCCGGAGCGGATTGGGCCCAAACGGCTGCGCGATGCCACGCTCCGCATAAGAACAGCAGGGCCACCGTGCAACTCACGCGTCGAATGCTCCACATGGCTTCGTCCCTCCCGGTTAGATAACTGCTACCGCTGCGGTCGATACTGTGCCGCATACCGCATGGAGCGGTGCCCGGTTCGCGCGACGCCCTGGAGACGCGAGATGCAGCGTCCCACGAAGGTTTAAAGGATGCGCATCCGCCCACAGCACTGGCATCGGGTCGGTAAGAAAAAATAACCGATCCCGACCGTGACGACAACAATCGGGACGATCACCCAGATCGGTAGCGCCACACGCCGGTGACGCTCTACACGAAAGCATGAGCGACAGTACCTTTCCATCGACAAATGAACTCCGGCGCGGGACTCGGGCAATATCGGGCTGGGGCGCATTGAACAGGTCTCTAAGCCAAGAAACAGTGCCTGCTGCGGGAAGTTGCGTAGATTACGACTGTATTTCTCTGAATACTACCACCTCAAGACAGATGGTCCACCACCAGGAAGGAGTGTTTTAGGGCTTTTTCTAAAGCTATTCTGGCTAACCCGAAAATACACGCTGCACCATTCAGGGGGGCGGATTCGCGCCGGAGCGTAGGATCTGGATTCTCGGTGGCACCAGTCGTGGTATTGTTTTTGCTACACGCGATCGCAGGTTGGCCCCAGGCTGGCGGTCAGGTTGTTTGTTTAGAATCCCTTCACGTCGCAGAGCGGAAAATGATGCAACAACTCGCCTGGTTTCTCATCTTGATCGGATTGATAATTGCCTTGATGGGGTTCGTATTGCTGCTCATCCCTTCGGTGCCGTGGCTGGGCCGATTGCCGGGCGATATTCGTATCGAGGGAGAGCACGTGCAGATCTACATTCCGCTGGCTACAAGTCTGTTGATCAGCGTGGTATTGACGCTAGTCTTGTGGACAATTGGGTGGTTCGCCTGTGGCCGGTAAGCGGGTGCGAACGGTAGGAAGGGGCCCGGGACGGACATTTTGCCTGCACAGTCGCGCGGGGCATGGAGTAAAATCAATCCGGACCACAGCCAGACGGGTGCCTGACAGGATGGACGACCGGACAAATCGTTTCCGGCGAATCGCCAGCGAATGGAGGACCTGACCGATTTAGTCCGATGGAGGGCCGGGGAAGGAACCGATTTCGTTGATTAAGGAACAACCTCACCACGACGGCGTTTACTAGCATTTCTGTCGTTGTTCACCTTCAGTGGTCTTGCATGCATCCCCGCAACACTTTGAATCGCCATGAATAGCTCAACAGATTCTCCATCACAAGTTTCTTCCGCCGCCCAGGCCCAGCTCGATCCGGCTCGGCTACAGCCCAAACGGTTCTCGATTCGGGAGGCGAAGGCCTTGGTGAAGGATTTGTCCAAGCCGAATCCATGGATCTACTGGACCGATTTCCTGGTGACGATCCTGACCGGACATGCGGCATTTCACGTAATGCTCGAATTGGAGCGGCTGACCGGATGGTCGGGGGTTCCGTTGTGGACGGCGCGGCTGGGATTGTTCGCTTTGGTCGCTGTCCTGTACATGCGCGGTGTGATGTTCATTCACGAATTGGTACATCTGCCCAAAGAGGGATTTCGCGGCTTCCGTTTCGCCTGGAATCTGCTGTGTGGCATTCCCTTTTTGGTTCCTTCCTTCCTGTACTACCCGCATGTCGACCATCATCGACGCAAGCACTATGGCACCGATCGGGATGGCGAGTACCTGGAGTTGAGTCATCGCCCCCCCTCGCACTCGATCTTGTTCATTTTAGCAGCCTGGCTTGTGCCCTTGGCCGCTTTCATTCGCTTCGCGATTCTGACCCCCATATCATGGTTTTTCCCCCAGGTGCAACAATGGGTCGAGAAGCACGCCAGCAGCATGGTGGTTGATATCTTCTACACCCGAGGCGATTTCGGTCCCAAGGCCCGACGCATCATGCGGATCCAGGAGGTACTGTGCTTTCTCTGGTGCATCGTATTAGTTGCCCGCGCGCCGGTGATGAGCGGACAATTGATCGACGGGTTTCTCATCCATGCGTATTTCTTAAGCGTCACCCTAATCACCATCAACAACGTGCGGACGCTGGGAGCCCATCGGTGGATGGGGGACGGTCGGGAACTAACCTTTGAAGAGCAACTGCTCGATAGCGTCAACTATCCCTATCGGCCCTGGTTCACGGAACTGTGGGGGCCGGTTGGAACGCGGTATCATGCGATCCATCACTTGTTCCCCAGCATCCCGTACCACAATCTGGGCAAGGCCCATCGGCGTTTGATGGAGGGATTGCCCCCCGATTCGATCTATCGAGATACGATTCGCGTCAGCTTGACCGGCGCCATCTACGAATTGTTGAAACGATCCGCAGAGAATACGCGGCGCAAACGACGGGAACAGGCGGCCGTCGGCAAGCAACAGAACGCAACCGCCGCTTGATCGTCTTTGTCATCCAGTGCGCTGTTTATCCCGTCTTGCTGGGAGAGCACTAGAGTTGCGTCACGTTCCAAAAAGTGCGGTAAGCATGCAGGTTGCCGTGCGTCGCAATACCTCTATCGCAAGTCGCAAGCTTCCACCACGAATGCGGCTACGTTAGGACCCAGACTTGAAAGAGCTCGTGCGCTGCGGCCTGGCTGCAAATCGGAGGCGGTCGGCGGGGGGCGATCGCCGTGGACGCTCAGAAACCCACAGATGCGCGGATCGTCGCCAAAGGGGCCTTGAACCCCATGTCACGATTGAGGTCGCAGGTGGTGTTTTTTATTGTGGATGGGACGGTTTCTGCAAGAGTGTTGCGAAGACGGTCGAAAATTCGTCAAGTTTGCAACTGGATTCCATCCGCCACGGAGTATCATGGGTATCCGTGAGAGAGGTGCGAAATCTAGAATCAGGTTTCGCATTCACGAAGTGGCGGTTTTTCGATGCCCGTCGGTAACCAAGGACGAGGGGCGATCGCAAACCGCCTTTTTTCGTGCGCCTCGTGGGCCATGCTGCTAGAGGCGCGGTTCCCCCCAGCGTGCTGCGTCCGCCAAGGCTCCGGCAAGTCGTCGATGCCGTCTCCTGGGTCGCTTATGCCGTTGGCATTAGCGGTCGACCGCGTTGATACGCACGGTGATGGTTCCGCGGTTGTCGTGGAGCGAGCCGGTGGCCTCGTTGATCCGCAGGATAAGCTGCCCTCCGTTGGCGCTTGGCAACACCGTGCCGGCCCCGACTGCAATGGTCGAAACGGGTTCGGTGTGGGGCGACTCTTGCGCCTGCGGCGCTACGATGGCGGCGATCAGTTGGCCCAGGGGGCGGCCCCGATAGTATTCGAGGGTTACTCCGTCGGCGGTACAGACCCACGGACGCGGCTCGTTCGCGACGGTGAACCTACCCTCGGCCGTCAGGCGGATTCGCGCACCCGGCGGCAGGCACAATCCGCTGGCTTGCCAGCCCTGCGAAACATCGATCGTCACCGTCGCCGGCAGCCGTAGCGGTTTGCAATCGGGCAATTGCAGCAGCATCCGGCTCGCATCAGCACCGTAGTCCAAGTCGGAGATCCAGAGCCGCCAGGCAGTCCGCAGGGCCGGCCAGCGGGCATGCAAGCGGCGGAAAAACGCACGCGTGTTCGTTGCATCTGGTTTCAAGGAACCACCGAGCATCTGTCGAAACGCCCCCCGCGAATCAGGGTGTTGGCTCAAGAACAGAACTGCCGCCCAGCTCCAGGCGTAGGCGTCCACCCGCTGGTGTGCCGTGCCGTCGTAGCGCAAGATATCTTCGAGTGATGGCGCCAAACCTTCGGCCAGTTGATCTTGAATAATCTTGATCCGCCCCCAATAGGGAACTTCCTCTTTGTCTCGTGGAATGATCCCCATTTCCAATCGTTGCTCCGACGCTTCCCAACGGTGAGTGGCCAACCATTCGGCCATCCCCTCCATCAACCATGGTGGCCCCATCCCTCCATACTTGCGCCACATGAACCAGTGCGTACCTTCGTGCAGCAACAGGTGCCGCCGGTAATACGCGCTGGGTTGCTCGGTCACCCAAATCCGATCCCCGTACTGGAATCCGTAGGGGAACAGGGGAAGGGAGTCAGGGAGCAAGCCAGATTGTTCGAAACGTTTTCGATCCAACATCAAATAGGCAGTGCACTTCCAGCCAGCCGCTTCCTGGCGCGGGACATCCAACAGGTTCCCCCAGTGGTCCATGGCTACTTCAAAGCATTGCACCAACTGGGACAGTTCAGCCTGGTCTGGCATGTCGGAGATCAAACGCAGATGGTCGCCCTCGATGACATGGAACCCGGCGGGGATCCCAATCTCCGACTGTGCATTTCCGCGAACTGCCACCAGAGCACAAGAAAGCACGGAAATGCAGAGCGGATGGATCAGCGTTTTCATCGACGGACGTCCCCTGAGGACGGCGTTCAGTTGGCCCATTCGGTGGTGACGCTCGCTGGCAACCCCGGCTGTCGAACCACGTGGCCGCGGCGCGTAGAGGCCACGTTTGCTGGCGGGGATTGGGGGGCGAAAGGAGTTTCGTAGCCTGGGGGCGCGACCGAGGCGACCGTGTGCGGAGCAGGCAGGACTTGGCGTGCGGATCGAGGGGGCGCGGTTGGGCGCCGCAACGTGGGCACCATTTCGATACCGGTCGTCGATGCCGGTGTCGCAGCAGCCTGGGGGGCTATCGGCGCAGGCAGGATTTGTCTCCTGGCCGGTTCCGAATCCGACTGGACACGCGTCAAGGAAAACCGGGCAACTGGGGGTAACGGGGCCCCCGGCTGCGGTTCCCAAGTCGCGATTTCCTGACGACCGGAATCCTCCCCCGAGGAACCGGGGGCAAGGGCCGACAGCTCTTCGGCCGGACCGCGATGGACTTCCGGGCCGGAACGAATCAGGGCATCTAGCGCCGAGGGTGGCTCGACCCATGCGGGGATGGGCAGCGGTTGTTCGAGGGACCCCGGCGTCGAGGCGATCGGCGGAAGTTGAGCGGCCGCCCGCACTAGATCGACTGGCTTGGAATCTGGCCTGTCCTTTTCTCGATCGGTGTTGGGAGAAA
>RFIQ01000584.1 GCA_003695565.1 Planctomycetota bacterium
CGGGAACTTCCTCGCGGATCAGCTCGAATTGCCCCTGCTCCATGGCAGAAACCAGACGTTGGATGCTCAACAACCACCAGGCACGGCCACCGGGAATCCCTTGGTCATCCAACTCCAGCGGAGCCGCGGGAAAGACCATCATCGTTCCCGCATCCAGGGAGGCCGAGTGCAACAACTCGCCCCCCAAGCCCAACAGATCGTCGCCACCGGCGCCGAACCCGTGGCAGAACACCGCCAGGGATCGGATCGGAAGGGCTGGATCGGTGGGGTGCACGACCGCACAAGCCAGCCGTCCCAAGGTGCGACGCGTCAACGAATAGGGATGCGCAGTCACTCGTCTAACCACTTTGCTTAATCGTGGAATCCAACTTCGCTCATGTTCGTCACCGTCCGACAGCGCTGTCCTGCCGACGGCCGGCTCAGCTCGTTGCGCCGGGCTGACCGGCCCGGGCTGGACGAAAACACAGGCCAATAGAATCGCTGCACAGGCCGGTCTTGGCAAGGCGCATCAGGATTTATGGTATCCTTTACTGGTACAGGCCAAGGTGGTACGCCCTAGCACATCAGGGGGAGTGCAATCCTGGCTGTACAGCGTTCGATCCTATTTCTTTGGTACAAAACCGAGGTAGACCAGGTGAGATTGAAGTCAGGAATGCGAAGTCGCCGAGATCGGTCCCCCCGATGGATCGCCCGGGCGATGGGCTTAGCCGCCGCGCTGAGTCTGGGGGCCTCTTTGGCCATCGCCCAGGAAACAACGCCCCAATCGGCAGAGCAATCATCTGCCGATTCAGCGTCCCAAGGAGACGAATTGGAATTTGTCCGGGTGAAACGCGATGGCAAGCGACCGGTGGCATTGCAAACCGCCATTGTCACCTACCGCGGAGACTCACCGGATAGTCCGGAGGTCGCGTTGATCGGCGCCGTACACATCGCCGAGCCGGAGTATTACAGTCGGCTCAACCAAATATTCCGCCAGTTCGATGCACTGTTGTACGAAATGGTGATGGATCCCGACGGAGGGATTCCCGATCCCGAGGAGCGCGGGGTGAGTCCGGTCAGTACGATTCAAGTGGGCATGAAAGACGCCCTCGGCCTGACCTTTCAGTTGGATGAAATCGATTACCAGGCCGACAACTTCGTGCATGCGGACATGACGCCGCAAGAATTCTTCGAGACGATGAACAAGCGCAAGGAAGGAGTCCTGCAGATGATGCTGCGCTCGATCGGATCCGGATTGGCCATGCAGGGGTCGGGCAAAGCCAACGATTTGGATGTGCTGTCGGCCTTGGTATCGCAGGATCGCGAAAAGGCGCTGCGACGGGCACTTGCCGAACAAATGGAAATGATGGATGGGCAGATGGCGGCCCTGACCGGCGAAGATGGCAAGAGTACCCTGATCACCGAACGCAACGCCAAAGCGTTCCAGGTGTTGGCCGAGCAACTCAAAGCCGGCAAGAAAAAGATCGGTGTCTTCTATGGAGCCGGACACCTGAAAGACATGCACAAGCGGTTGGTGGACGAATTCGGCTTGCACCCTGTGAAAACGGAGTGGTTGGACGCATGGCATTTGCAGTAGCACGTCGCCGCTCGAGCTCGAACAGGACGGCGGCGGTGGCTTCCGCACAAGCCCTCTGGCGGTGCTTCCTCCTGATCGTGGGGGCGTTTGGGGCAACGCTGACAGGGGCGACAGTGGCGGCGGAACCAGCACATCCACCAGGCAATGCCCCGGCACCGGAACGGATGAATGTCCTATTCATCGCCGTGGATGATCTAACCTGCTCGCTCGGTTGCTATGGCGACCGCCGTGCGGTTACGCCTCATATCGATGCGCTAGCGGAACGAGGCATGATGTTCACCCGCGCCTACTGCCAACTCCCGTTGTGCAATCCCAGCCGGGCGTCGGTGCTGACCGGCATGCGTCCGGACCATTTGCGGGTTTACGACCTGGATCGCCATTTTCGTGAAACGGTTCCGGATGCGATTACCCTGCCCGAATTGTTTCGCCGCAACGGCTGGTTCACTGCCCGCGTGGGGAAGATCTACCATTACAATGTTCCGGCTGGAATCGGTACCAATGGTTTGGATGACCCGCAGTCCTGGGACCAGGTGATCAACCCCAAAGGACGCGACACCTTAGATGAGGCGTTGATCACCAACGCAGAGCCGCATCGCCCGATCAGCGCAGCCCTAAGCTGGTTGGCAGCCGAGGGAACCGATCTGGAGCAAACCGATGGCATGGTCGCCACGCAGGCACTGGCATTGATGCAGAGCCACCGCCAGGAGCCGTTTTTCTTGGGTGTAGGTTTTTTTCGGCCGCACACGCCCTATGTAGCACCGCGTGCCTATTTCGAACGCTATCCTCTCGGGTCGATGTTTCTTCCCTTCGCTCCGGCCGATGATCGGCAGGACATCCCTCCCGCGGCTTTTGCGCATAACTGCCTTCTCCCGAACTACGGATTGCCCGAACCGGTTTGCTTGCAGGCGTTGCAAGCCTACTACGCCTGCGTTTCATTCGTCGACGCCCAGGTTGGTCGATTGCTGCACGGCTTGCGCGAGCTAGGTATCCAGGATCGCACGATCGTGGTCCTGTGGTCGGATCACGGCTACCATTTGGGTGAACACCAAGGAATCTGGCAGAAACGATGCTTGTTCGAACCATCGGCCCGGGCGCCCTTGTTGATTTACGACCCGCGCAACCCGGGCAACGGGCATCCCTGTGGTCGAGTCGTCGAATTCATCGATATCTATCCGACGGTCGCTGAACTTTGCGCGTTGCAGCCGCCGGACGACGTGGACGGAAGATCGCTGCGTCCCTTGTTGCGGGATCCTACTACCCCGTGGTTCGCTGCCGCCGTGACGCAGGTGTTGCGCCCTGGCGACGGCAAGCCGGTGATGGGGCGCAGCGTGCGAACCGAACGCTGGCGTTACACTGAATGGAATGGCGGAGAAGCCGGCCGGGAACTCTACGACCATCTGGTCGATCCGCATGAATTCACCAATCTGGCAGATCGCGACCAATACAAAGGACTGCAACAAAGATTGCGGCGATTGTTGGACCGGCGAGCTGAACCGCTACCTCCAGAGACTCCCTTCAACCCGGACCGCCTGTAGGTTGCGAGTTGCTCTCACAGCAAATCCAATACGTGGTCGGGCCCTGCTTACGCCCGCAGGCTCCGCGATTTTGCCCGCAAGAAAAGGATGATCGTTTGAACAGAATTGGTCAGCACGGGGTGTTTCGAGGGGAGCAACATTGCTTGGTTGTTCTCTGCCTGACCGTGGCGGTCGCGGTCCTCCTAGACGCAACCACATCCAGTTCGATTAGAGCCCAATCCCAGTCGACCAGCGAGTCGACCGATGCGATCCTTTTCCATCGCCCCCCCAGGACCGGCGATGTCTGGAATGGACCACAGCACCGCCAGATCCATGGCAACGTGTCGCGGTTCGATGCCGAGGTCTTGACCGTTGCGACGGAGGATGGGCAAGTGCGCAACCTGGCCAGCGACCAGGTGGATCGGGTAGTTCCCAGATGGGCGAATGAACAGGCGGCCCATGCGCGGCGGTTGGTGCAGCAACGGCAATTCCGCGCCGCCATCCCGGCATTGGAACAAGCGGTGCGCAGCGGGATTCCGCGCTGGCAGCAACGATTATTGATCGCCGATTTGGTTCGGAGCGTGGCATCGATTGGCAAGACACGATCGGCAGGCACGCTTTTTTTGAATCTGGCCGCGTCGCATCCGCCACCTGCTCTGTATGCAGACATGCCATTGTGCTGGACGACGCAGGAACCCGATGTGACTCTGCGAGATGCCGCCCGACAATGGTTGGCATCGGACGATCCCCACGCCCAGTTGCTGGGTGCTAGTTGGTTGCTGAGTGGTGCCTCCCGCGGCGAGGCTGAGGCCGGGTTGCGGCGTCTGGAGAGCAGCTCCGTGGAGATCGTGGCCCAGCTCGCCCGCTGGCAGCGCAGGCGTTTGACGCCGCCCCCGGAATCGCTGGAGCGCATGCCCACCTGGATGGCCGAGCGGGATGCGCTGCTGGGGCCGCTGCAGTTAGGGCCCACGGAATTCATGGCGGAGCGGCTGGCCCAGACCGGACAGATCGAGTTGGCCGTCGGGCAGTGGATGCGGATTGTCACCCAGCACCAAGACCGTTACCATCGCTGGCAAGCCGCCGTGGAACAGGTCGAATCGGCCCTGCAGCGGTTAGGAAATCCGGAACAGGCAGAGAGGTTTCAGGCATGGATCGACCAAGCGCCACAGTTTTAGCGGGCACCGGCATCGCCCTGTTCCTGGGCGGTCGCGCCCTGGCTCAAGCGGCGGCGACCGAAACGGCGGCTGAGGGCGGGTCGGCAGGAGAGCCCGGCGGGGGTTTCTGGGATGTTGTCCTGTCAGGCAATTGGTTCGGCATCGCCATCCTCATCGTTTTGGTGTTGCTCTCGATGCTGGCCGTGTACCTCGTCGTCGAACAAATCCTGACGCTACGTCGTCGCGAGGTCATGCCCGAGGGGCTGGCCGAGGAAGTTCGCCAGTTTCTGGCCGCCGGTCGCTTGAAGGATGCCGATGCCGCCTGCCGCCAACATCCC
>RFIQ01000585.1 GCA_003695565.1 Planctomycetota bacterium
ACCCGATGAAACGGTGCCGTTGGAGAACTTAACCGAACAAGAGTTGTTCCAACGTGCGATGGCCGAACGCCAACAACGGGCCAAATCCGAAGTGATGACGGTCCGGTCGATGCATCCCAGCAAGCCGTGGGTGGACTACGTCGTCACCAGCCGCCAGAGCGGACGAACTTATCGCGTCGCCCTGCGCGGATTGGAAGCGGGGCAGTCGTATTGCACGTGCCCCGATTTCCGTACCAATCATCTGGGAACGTGCAAGCACATTCTGAAGGTCCAGACCAAGGTCCAGCAACGATTTCGCAAGAAGGACTTGCGGCCGTATCGGCGGCGGCGTTTGTCGGTGGGAATCAGTTACGGAAAACAGCGGGGAATCTTGTTTCACCTGCCGCACAAAGCCGATGCGCGGATCGTGGAAATCGTCGGCTCTGCGCAGGAGGTGCCCCTCACCGACGCCGCTGACGCGCTGCATCGCATCGAAGCGCTGGAGCAAGCCGGCTTCCACGTCACGATTTTTCCGGACGCGGAAACCTACATTCAGCGCAAGTTGGTACAAGCCCGCCTGCGCGTCGAATGCGAAGAAATTCGCCGAGACACGGCCAATCATCCTCTGCGCAAAGAATTGCTCAAAGCGGAGCTGCTTCCCTACCAGCTCGATGGCATTGCGTTTGCCGCGGGGGCAGGCCGCGCGATCTTGGCCGACGATATGGGGTTGGGCAAGACGATCCAGGGGATCGGTACCGCCGAGTTGTTGGCGCGGATGGCCGAGATCCAAAGGGTATTGGTGGTGTGTCCTGCGTCCTTGAAGAGCCAGTGGCGGTCGGAAATTCAGAAATTCAGCGGCCGTTCGAGCCAGATCGTGATGGGAAAGGGAGCGGAACGCGTCGAGCAGTACTCTAGCGGGTCGTTTTTTACCATCTGTAATTACGAACAAGTGTTGCGCGATTTCACGGCCGTCGAGGCGGTGCCGTGGGATTTGATCATCCTGGACGAAGGTCAGCGGATCAAGAACTGGGAATCGAAGACCAGCAACGCGATCCGCATGTTGGAGAGTCCCTTCCGTTTGGTGTTGTCCGGAACGCCGCTGGAAAACCGCTTGGGGGAATTGTACACGGTCACGAAATTCGTGGACGACGAACTGCTGGGGCCGGCTTATCAGTTCTTCAACCGGCACCACGTCGTGGACGAGCGCGGGAAGACCCAGGGGTACCGACGGCTCGATGAATTGCGCCAGAAATTGTCGGGCGTGCTGTTGCGTCGAACTCGGGCGGAGATCGCCGACCAGCTGCCTTCTCGCACGGATGAGGTCGTCCGCATCGAAGCCACCCAGGAGCAACTGGATCTGCAGAACGCCAATGTCGCGCGTGCCGCCCAGATCGCGGCCAAGAAGTTCTTGACGGATATGGATCGGCTGGTGCTGATGAGCTGCCTGACCAACGCTCGAATGGCATGCAACAGCACCTACCTGCTGGACGGGGAACTGCCGGAGTATAGCAGTAAGTTGGAGCGCCTGTCGGAGTTGCTGGACGGGTTGTTGCAGGATCCCACGCGTAAGATGGTGATCTTCAGCGAATGGCGGCGGATGTTGGACCGCATCGAAGCGAGGTTGGACGAATTTGGAGCCGATTACGTTCGCCTCGACGGTCAGGTGCCGCAGAAGAAGCGATCCGCGTTGCTGTCGCGTTTTCAAAATGATCCGGACTGTCGCGCCATCTGCATGACCAATGCCGGCTCGACAGGTCTGAATCTGCAAGCGGCCAACACGATTATCAATGTCGATCTACCCTGGAATCCAGCGGTGCTCGAACAACGCATTGCGCGCGCCTATCGCATGGGGCAGAAGGAGCCGGTTCACGTTTACAAACTGGTGACGGTCGCTCCCAGACCTGGAGAGACGATCGAGGAGCGTTTGTTGGACACGTTGGCGTCCAAACAGGACCTGGCCGATGCATCGCTCAATCTGGACAGCGACGTAAACGAAGTGGCAATGTTCAGTGGCATGGAGGATCTACGACGACGGCTGGAGGTTGTTCTGCATCCCGCCCCGCAAGCCGTGGATGTCAGCATGCAGCGAAGGGTCGAGGCAGAAGCGCAGCAGTTGGCAGAGAAACGCGCCAAGGTCTCGCAGGCCAGCGGTCAATTGATCACCGCAGCGTTGTCGCTGGCCGGCGAGTTGATCGGCGGGCAGGCTCGTGCAGACCCGGATACGAACATGGTCAATACCCTGACCGAGAGACTTTTGCAGTGCGTCGACCGGGATGAGGCGGGTCGACCTCAGTTGACGATTCAGTTGCCCGACGAAGGGGCGCTGCGCAGTCTGGCAGTCACGCTGGCTCGCCTGCTGGAGGGGTAAGCGGCACCCCTCGCTGGGCCAGCCCGTCATGCCGTTCCTTGCCGTTGGTCGCCGGGGGTGCGCTCAGGGCACGGTTCTGACGACTGACGGGGCAGGGCAGGGGACAGCGAAACCAAGGGGAGCGATGTGGGATCGGATGTGGAGATGCCTGGGGCGCACGCACCGTGGGTGCAGCCAGAGCACTTTGAGGCGCTGCGTCCAGACAGGAACCCCACGATCCGGCGGAGCATTGCGACGAGCGATGCGGCCACAATAGCCAGGGCAGCGAGCGTTTGCCAGTCCCACATCAGCAGGCTCCTTGCTATCCAGCCAACCATGTACCGATTTGGTACGTCAGTAGGGCCCCCAAATAGGCCAACGCGGTCATGTAGACGAAGGCGAAAATGGGCCATCGCCAACTGTTGGTTTCTCGGCGAATCACCATCAACGTAGCTGCGCACTGAGCGCAAAGGGCGAAGAAGACCATGATCGAAAAGGCCACGGGCAGGGTGTACACGGGCCGGCCATCGGGCCACCGCGCCGACCGGATGGCCGCCTGCAGGCCCGGGTCCTCTTCGTCGACGTCGCCGCCCAAGGAGTAAATGGTTCCCAGCGTGGCGATAATCAC
>RFIQ01000586.1 GCA_003695565.1 Planctomycetota bacterium
GAATTGGTCACGGCGTTGATTACGGAGCGAGGGGTGATCACACCGGTCAGCGCATCGAGCATCCAGCAAGCATTCGCAGCTGCGTAGAGCTCGCTCGGACCTCACGGCCGCCTGAGCGTGGCGTCACCACTGCCCGCCCGGGTTCCTGAGAATTGCGCCCTTCGAATGCCGCCTGCAGAGTTGGTAACTGGCTACAAGTAATCGAACAGGGTCAATCGAGTCGTTTGCCCCATCGTTTTCAGCGACGCTTGCAACGCAGCTTCGCGAGCGGTCAGATCGGAGATGACCTGCGCCAGGTCGGCGTCGAGCGCATCGGATTCGGCTTGCCGCAACTGGAGCTGTTGATGGTCCTTCAACTCGCGGGTTTGCTCCAATGCCTGCTGGCGAGCCCCGATGGTCGCCCGGGCAACGGATAAACGCTCCACGTCGCGCTCCAGAGCTGCAGCGATCCGTTGCATGTCTTCGGGTTTGCCATTCTCCAACGCCTGGCGCATACGGATCAGGCTGGTGAACACGCCGTCGACTTCCACGCCGCTGACATCGGTCCCGTTGATGACGCTGTTGGTTCCCACGGCCGCGCCCACCGATGATTCGGCTCCTATCGGAACCAACCCCAGGCCCCATGCCGCCTGGCTGCCTCCCACCGCTCGAACTTCGATCGGCTGAGCCCCGGCCGGGGCCGTCAACACAATTCCGTTGCCTTGAGTAGCCAGGGAAGCCGTCACGCGCAAGGCGGGATCGAAATTGGCCACATGGCTGTTGATGCGATTGAGCACGTCCGCCACCGTTTGCACTCCATCCAGGTCGACGGAAAACTGCGACCCATCGGATCGAACGATGACCAGATCGTCGACTTGATCGGACGTATAGATTCCTTGTCCCAAATTGAGCGCGTCCACGCGCGTCGTGGTGTCGAAAGTCCTCAATCCCAGTTTGCTAGCCAGATTGGAACCATTCTCGCCGATGGACATCACGGTCCCACTTTCCAGGCTGCGGACCACCAACGACCTTCCATCCGCATCGAGGGAGGCCTGCACTTGCGCGCCGGAATAATTGATGCGATTCAGCAAATCCTCGACCGTCGAGATTCCCGACGTAGAGACTTTATATTGCACTCCGCCTTGCTCGATGAGAAACGAATCACCGATATTGATTCCAGTCCCCTGAAAAAGTTGTGCCAGGCCGGTTTCCAATGTGAGCCGCGGGTCCAGGTCTCCACCTGTTACTGGACTGGTTCCCAGCGTATCGGAATTGTTGATCCCCAGTGCTGCGGCGGTGGACCCCGTTCCCACTTCATCGATCCGCAAGATTCCCGGCAATCCATCCACGTAATCGATTTGCAAACCGGACGGCGTCAACGTGGCCGAGATACCCCGCCCGCCGAGCTGGTTGGCATTGAGCGCGCGGAGGACGTCGTTCAAGTCGTAGGCATTGGACAAATCGACTTCGATTTCATTGGTTCCATCGCTCAAGGTGATCGATCCCGGGGGCACGCCGGCCCCTCGATTGAGTGTCGCCAGTGGCGTTTGGGGCGTCACCGCCGGATCCAGGTCCACCGCACTGACGATTTCCTCGCTGCGCACACCGAACGCTTCTTGCGCGGTGACGTTGGCAGCCGCCGTGATGGCGTAATCGGTGATGGTCAGCAACTGCGTTTCGTCTCCCCGAAATCGAACGGAATCGCCGACCAATTCGAGGGCTGCTGCCGAACCGGAGGCCCCGCCGAACAGGAACTGGTCGCGAATTCGCGTGTTGCCCAACTCGGCCAATTTCGAGATGGCCGCCTGAATTTGACTGATGAAGGCCTGCCGTTGATCCTCCGAATACGTCGTGCCGGTAGCCTCCACCGCCACACCTCGCATCTCGTTGACAATACTTTGCGCCTGGGCCAGCGTCGCTTCGGTCGCCGACAGCATGACGTCGGCGTTTTGCATATTGTCTTGCAACTGCGCATTGAACTCGAGTTGGCGTTGGGCCGTCAACGCCTTGATCCCCGCCACCGGATCTTCGCTCAATCGGTTGACGCGACGACCGGTGCTCAGTTGTTGCTGCAGGTCCAGAATAGCATTCTGGTCATGATGGATTTGAAACAGCAATCGCGAGATACCCTGTTGGGAAGTCGCCCGCGTGCCGACGGTCGGATAGAAGCTGCTCATAGGTTCACCAACACGTCCAACATCTCGCTGGAAGCCTGAATCAGCCGACTGCTTGCCTGGAAAGCCCGCTGGTAGAAGATCATCTTCACCGCCTCTTCATCCAGATTGACGCCGGAGGCCGCCAGGTGTTCGGACTCCAGCGTTCTCAAATAGTTGCGCAAGCCATCGGACACTCCCGACTGGACATTGATATCTTGGGTAATCTGCACCACCAGGTCTTCGTAAACCTGCTTGATCGATCGATCGCCCAATTGTGCTTGGGGCAAGTCAAACGCGTTGGCCAGGGCCAAGGCGTTGTCGGTTCCATTTCCAATCCCGGTGAGACTGGCAGCCAACATGGCCGGATCATCCGCCACTACCGGATTCAGGTCGATTGTTTGCGCCGAGCTGCCGACGAAGAAGGTATTGATTCCGGCCGCGGCGAGAAACCCTGAGGTGTCGTTCTGAAAAGCGAAATCGATCGACGTCGAGTCCGATTCGATGCGGAATTCTCCATCGGGTAGTATGCTGGCCGTCAGCCCAGAAATGGCGCTGACCGCATCGCGCAGATCTTCCAAGGAGGTGTCATCCACGGCACCGGAAAGTTGCACGCGGATGCGGTGGGTATTGGTCTGCCCGGTTTCCAAATCGCGCACCACGATTTCGAACGCGCCATTCTCGACCGGTGTCTGGTAACCGGCCAGATCCAAGGGTGCCTGGACATCATCGCTGACGTTCGTTCCCGTGACCGAAGTAAACCCTCGCTGGCCTTGCCCTTGTGTGTGGATTGCATTGAACTGAGCCATGAGATCATTGGCGAATTGATCCAATGCATCCAGTCCCTCTCCCAATGCCCGGTCGCGGGCCTGATAGAGTCCGTGCAATTTTCCGGCTGAGACGATCAGGGGCGCGTCGGTATCCGCCAGGTGGATCATCGTTTGGTTGTTCTCACCGGAGGTGTCGACCGATACGGCCACTTCGCGAAAGATGCCGTCGGCGACCAGGTACTCGCCGCCCGCATATACCGTGACTGCTCCGCTGGGTTGTTCCACCGCTCGCACGTCGACCAGATCTGACAGCTCGCGCAACACTTTCAACCGCTCATCGCGCAACCCGACTGCATCGCTGCCGCTGGTTCGACCTCCCTCCAGGGATACGATGCGTTGATTGAGCTGGGCAATCTGCTGCGTCAATCGATTGATATCGCTGGCCGTCGTCTGGACTTCGCGTTCAATCGTCAATCCGATGTCCGTGAAGCGCTGGGCCATCGTGCGGATATTGCTCGTCAGCGTTCTGCCGCGTTCGATGACCAGGCGACGCAAAGCCGCGTTACCGGGCTGGTTGAGAACATCGTGGATACTGGCGGAGAACTCCGACAACTGCGAACTGATGTCGCTGCTGGACAACTCGCTGAAAATGGCCTCGATCTGCGAATAGGTTTCATCGAGTTTCTCACTGCTGGCCAGAGAGCTGCTGGCCAACCGCATCTGATCGAATACGAACTCGTTGTACTTTTGGCGAACACCAACGGCGCGGACACCATATCCCAGGATCGTATCGCCAATGCGAACCCCCGCCCCGGGCTGCTGTACCAGCTCCTGCCGAATGTAGCCCGGGGTATTGGCGTTGGCGATATTGTTGCCAACGACATTCAACCCCAACTGGCTGACCTGAAGCGCATTGGCGGATTGCTGAATGGTGGCAAACAGACTCACGCGACGTCTCCCGTTCTATGCATCGGTATCGAGCACTCCGCCACCCGTTTCGCAGTCGGCGCGCTGGTTGTATACGGGGGTTTCGACCGCACCGGCTGTGATCAGCCGTAGGGTTCCGGCGGCGTGTTGATGCAACTGGTTCGTCAAAATCCACGTGGCGGCATGCAAACGCCGCAGGTGCTGGATCGTCAGCTCCGCACGCTGCATATCCTTCCGTAATTCCGCCGGGCACCCGCGTCCCAGTTTCCGCACCAACGTCCTGAGATTTCCTGCGGCGACGCCCAGATCGGCCGCCCGCTGCAGAATCTGCTGGCGCTGTCGAGCTAGACCATCGATGTCGCCCAGCAGGGCTCCGCCTTCCTGTTGCACTTCGACCAAACGCTGGATATCCGTGGCCACGATTGCCTGACGCTTGCCGTCCAACCACGCTTTCCAACGCTGGGCCAGGCCATCGAGGCGCTCGAGGTATTCGTGCAAGGCCCCCACCAATTCCGCAGTTGCTTCCATGCTCCCCCCAACTTCGACCACGTGCGCGCATGCCAACCTGTCGTTAAA
This sequence comes from Planctomycetota bacterium, assembly GCA_003695565.1. Classification (GTDB taxonomy): domain Bacteria; phylum Planctomycetota; class Planctomycetia; order Pirellulales; family Pirellulaceae; genus Aureliella. The sequence goes on from RFIQ01000586.1 coordinate 4,406, forward strand.
ATCGGCAGTCATTCCTCACAAAGATCAAACGAATCAACAGATTCTGTAGGTTTGGGAAAATCCATGATGGAGCCAAACGCTGTCCTGCTGCTGGAGTGGGCCTGTTCGAACATGCAAAACTCCAGCCACGCCCCAGGTTGCGAAGATGATTGCGGCGAAGCCGGACTGCTCCGGGAAGGCATGGCAATGCTAGCATCGCTGGCGCGCATCTGCCGAATTGCCGGACTGCGTGTGCAAACGGTTGCCGCCAATCGGAGTGTCGCCGGCCTCCTGCGACACACCGGGTTGTTTGACAACGTCCTACCACTAGCGGCGGGTCCCGGCCCTTCGGCTGTCGTGGACGCCTGGAGTGCAGCAGCCGAGGAAGCCGAGCTGGTCTGCGTCATCGCGCCGGAGTTGGATGGGATTCTCGAGGCGGCGGTCGCGCGGCTGTCCCAGTGCAGTTCCCCAAATCTGCTGAATTGCTCTGGCCGCTTGTTAACGGTTGCCAGCGACAAATGGTTGACGGCTGAGGTTTTCGATCGCCATCAGATCCCGCATCCCCCCACGTTGCCCTTGACGCAGCTCACTCACGCTTGGATCACACAGCATGTCGCTGCCTCCGCGAGCGACGACCGCGCTGAGGCCTCGTGCGGCTGGGTGATTAAACGGCGGGATGGCGCCGGCGGCGAAGCGATGCTGCGGGTTACCAGCCGTGATCTGCTGGCCAGACTAGAGGGGCTGGACGCCTGGCCCGACTCGATTGCATCCAGGCCATCGCTCTGGATCGTCCAACCTTGGCTCGAAGGCCAGGCAGCTAGCTGCAGCGGGATCGCCGATGCGTCGGGGCGCGTACGGTGGCTTCCTCCCCTGCGCCAGCGATTTGCAACACCGTCGGCCGATGCACTTCACCGGGAATACCGCGGAGGCTGCAGCATGGGGATCAACGAGCCGGAGTGGGAGCAACTCCAGTCTCTATTGGACCGAACGATCGCCGCCGCGGGAGAACAGCCCAGGGGATGGATTGGCGTGGACTTGCTACTCCAGCCCCATTCACGCCAGTGGTACGTGATCGAAATCAATCCGCGATGCACTTCCTCCCTAGTGGGTTGGGCATCCGCCGCGGAAACCTTGGTGGCGGAGGGATGGAAGCGTGCCGTGGCGGCCGCCACCTCGCGCGGAGTGGGAGGGCCGACGGACCGGGCGTGGCCGCAAGACATCAAGGACTGGCCAACGGTCGATTTCTTCGTGTGAGCCAGCCGCCGCGATGCGACTGGTCACCCCGCGCTCCCCAACCGACGCACGCTGCGCCCCATCCAAAGCTTCTTTTTTCAAACGCATCCACCTCCGCAGATCCCAAGCTCCCCGTAGCCTCCACTCGGCGTACTCTGTGGTAAATCCTCTCCGTTGCAATCGACTCTGCAGCAATCCCCCCGCTGCAATCGCCGTGCACGACCCCAGGCGCGGCAGATTTCCTCCGCGCATTACCCCGGCATCGATTCACAGCGTGCTACGCGACGGCCGAATCGACTGTCACCGTTCAATCCGGCGCAAAAACACCGGGCTACTCTCACACGGCCGCTACGCGGCAATTTCTGATCACCTCCCCAAAGTCGCCCGACACTCCCTGGCGGAACAACACCGCAACCCGGCACTCCGTATCCGACCAACAACCTCCTTCAGCCCATCCACCTGCACAAAACCGTTCCTGCCACCGCCGGCCGCTGACAAACAAGCTCCGCGCACCGCTCCACGATCTTGGCGCAAAATCTAGCCGGCGGACTGCCGCGGCAGGAAGGTCACCGGCACGCCGCCAACCTGCAACGGCTGGCTGCCGTCGAAGAATCCACGTTTCAAATACGCCAAGGCCAGCGACGATCCATCGGGCTGGGCAGCGACCGACGTCAGCACTCCTGCCACCTGGTCGTCGCAAGTGACCGGATCGGAGGGGGCAGCCGACAGACCGGCGGGCAACTGCAGCAGGGCCAATTTTTTTTGCACCTGGCCACGTGCATCCAACCGGGCCACCGTCTCCTGTCCCAGGTAGCATCCTTTAGTAAAGGAGATGGCTTGGGCGTCTCGATCGAGTTCCTGGGGCAACGTCTTGTCCCCGATTTCTGCCCCCGGCTTGGGCCACCGCGCCGCGACCCGCAGACCTTCGAACTCGGTTTCCGACAGCCGATGCACGTCAAGTTCCTGCAGCACCGCTCGCAACCGATCGGACACATCCCGGCTGGCGTTGATCCAAACGGCCGGAATACTCCAGGGAAGATTCGCATGCACCAGGTCCGTTGCATTGGCGGCTGAGGCGTCCGCAGCGTTGTCCTCGGTGCTGCCGTCGATGGGTTCGGCATTCCCCACCTTCGCTGCGGCAGCCAGCGCGGCGTTTGCCCGCATCGCCTGCAGCCCTGTCGCGGCATCCCGCCCGACCAGCACCAACGTTTCGGTATCGCTCGAGCGATCCCGCACTTCAGCCTCTTCGCGAATGATGTACCGATCGATATGCGCGCGCAACGACTCGGGTTCAGGATGCAACCCCATGATCGCCATCCGATCAGGCAGTCGGACCGTGATGGCATGCACCAGAACCTGGCCCCGTACGTTGGTCAGAAAGGTTTCGCACCCGCTCCCAATTTCCAATCGGCGCACGTCATTGGTGGTCAAGTTATGCAGAACCGACAGGGCGTCCGGCCCCACCACATCGATGCGAAACGCGCTGGGGACGGGCCATAGCACCGCCAAGCGGCGATCGGATACTGACATGGGATTCACTCCACTTGTGGGGATTCTTCGGGTGGGATCGGCGGAGCTTGCTGCTCGCAAACCGTCGAGGCCGGCCCCTGCCACGCCGGTCGCGGCATTGCCGGGCCCGAGGTGATCGCGTCGAGCAAATCGCGCTCCGTCCACTTCGGATCGGCGGGGATCCAGTTGCAAAACGCGTACTTGCCAATCGAGAGGGTACCAAACCTGCGTTCTATGCCCAGGGCTTCCGCCGCATCCCTGGTCACCATGTCGAGTGCCCAGCCGGGATCGCACTGAGGATAGCGCCGACGGCATTCGAGCACCTCCATCCACAGGTTCAGGTCCGGATTGCTGGCGCGCGAATCAGTACCCAACACGACTCGAACCCCAGCCTGTCGCATCTGGTCCAACGGATAGCATTGATGGCCGAAATGGCGATGCGTTCGGGGACAAAACACGATGGACATCGACCGATTCTGTCCAATCGTCTCGATCTGGCCAGGTGTCAGGTAATTACCATGGACCACCAACGACCACTTGGCACGCCCCAGCCATGCGATCACTCGATCGATACTCCACCGATGTTCCGGTGTCGAGATCCCCAACCGATTCCACAAATCGGCCAATGGGCCTGTTCCGTCGGCAAGATACTCCAGTTCCTCTCGGCTCTCGGCCACGTGCATGGCAGCCACGCGGTGCCGCAACATCGATTCAATCGCCTGCTGTACCTCAGCGGACCACCGAATCGAGTAGGGTGCATGAGGGGACACACCGACTTGCATCGGCGCCTTTCGGTCATCGAGTTGTGCAGCAACCGCATCGATTGCGCGGTCGCCGAGAGATGCCCAATCACCGCGGCCGGATGCGACCAGCATTTGGGCCCACTCGATCGCCGTCTGCAACCGCCTCGCATCCAAGCCGATGACCTCGGCCAGACACACCACGCGGGGCCCCAACACCGGGCCCAGATGGCGCCCGACGGCGTCGGACAGGTCGCCGCGTCCCAGCGAATCGGCAAACTGTCGCGCGATCGCTCGGCCCGATGCCTGCCATTGGTAATGCGGTTGCCAGGGACAGGTCGCAATGTCCACCACGACCGCCGAACCCGTTTGCCAACACTCCAGCAGGCCACGATTGCACACGGCATCGCGGTGTGGCTGCAAATCCTCTTCCGCCCGTTGGGCAACCGCCTGCCGGTGTCGAATGACCTGGAGAATCCAGTCGGCAAAAGTCGCAGGAGCGGGAATCGGATGGGCGAAATCGCTAAACTCTAAGTGCGTATGTGGATTGATCAGTCCCGGTAACAGCACGCTATCCCCCAAGTCGATACAGCTCCGCCGATCGGCGATGCGGTTGGGATGGCCTACGTCGACCACCCGTCCATGACGGACTTCGATAGCCCCGGGATGATGGATGCAAGCGGAATTCTCCACGACGAAACGAGCGGTTAAGTAAATCGATTCCACGGAGACGCTCCCTGGCGATTGATGCTGGATTCCATGGCCCCGAACACCACGCGATTCATGCACGAACCCCAATGGTCGACCGGTCGGAGATTAACTGCGGATGCATTGACGGGGACACCGCGCGCGATGGCCCGACAATTGTTGGGTCAGACCCTGGTTCGCAAGCTTCCCTCCGGCGAGATGCTGCGCGGCACGATCGTGGAAGTGGAAGCCTACCTGGCCCGCCGCGATCCGGCCAGCCACAGTCACCGCGGCCCCACTGGCAAAAACCGATCCATGTTCGGCCCGCCGGGAACGCTGTACGTTTATCCTATCCATTCCAGGCATTGTTTGAACATCGTCACTGAGCCCGCCGGTACGGGTTCGGCGATACTCATTCGGGCCTTGGAACCGTTCGAAGGTTGGTTCCACATGGCCGCGGCGCGACGGGCCCCTCCCTTGCAGGATTCGGCCATCCGCTGGCCGGGCTGGTCGCGGCACCTGTGCAGCGGTCCGGCTCGTTTGTGCCAGGCGATGTCGATCGACCGCGACCAGGACGGACTGGATTTAACGACCAGCGACCAGGTGTGGCTGGAGGAACCGCCACTGGAAATCCAGACCAGGCGGTTTCGCGTCCGGCAAGGTCCGCGAATCGGCATCAGTCAGGCCCAGGCCCTGCCGCTGCGGTACTTCATCGACGGCCACCATTGCGTCAGCGGCTGTGCCCGCGATCACAGCCGCGGGCGTTATTGGACGTTCCTGCAGCCGGGCGAATAGCCACGCCACGCCCTTGCGCGCATGATCGAACAAGGCCCGTCCATGACACGCGCGCCATTGCAACCAGTGGCCATTCGATCGCCATGCGTTCTGGCGGCCATTTGCCAGGGCTCGCCGCGGATTGCTAAAATACAGCCATCCTATGTCGCCGGTCAGTCCACTGCTCGGCCCCACCCGCCGCGCCATGTGGTGCATAGCCTTGTTCCACGCGGCCCGCCATCTCTCGCCTCTGACAACCCCACCGCCTTGCAGGAGCACGCCATGCACGCCCCTTTTTCTTCTGGTCCCCAGCCCTGCCGACGCAAACCAGTATCGACTGCCGCTGGCCTGCTGACCTGCGCGGCGGGCGTGTTACTCGGCATCTTGTTCAGCATCGAAGCAGGTACCGCGCTGGCAGCCGATGAACCGCGACTGCGTCTGTCGACGTTCGCCATCGAAGTCAACCCACGTGTTGGAAAACCGCTGGCCTATGACCCGATGATCGAGAGCACGGGGCCACTGAGCTGTCGGGGCATCGTATTGTTGCCCACCGGCCAGCAGCCCATCGTGCTGTGCGCCGTCGACTGGTTGGGCGTCGCCAACCAGTCCCAGGTGCGATTCCGTCAAGAATTGGCCGATGCGGTTGGTACGACGCTCCAGCGGGTGGTTGTCCACGCATTGCACCAGCACGACGCACCGCGTTGCGACTTGAGTGCGGCGGAAGTCCTGGAGGAATACGGGCTGGCGGAGCAACACTACGATATTCCGTACTTGATCGAATCGATGCAACGGGCTGCCGACGCCGCGCGACGGTCGTTGGCCGAAGCCACCCCCATCGTCGCCGTCAGTCACGGGCGCGCCAAGGTCGAGAAGGTTGCCTCGAACCGTCGCATGATTGGACCGGACGGCAAGGTATTTACAACGCGGTACACGGCCTGCCGCGACCCGAAGATTCGCGCTCTACCGGAAGGCGTGATCGATCCCTGGTTGCAGATGGTTGCCTTCCACGGCCCCGACGGGATCCGCGCGGTGATGTCGTTCTATGCCACGCATCCACAAAGCTACTACCGCACCGGACAGGCCAACCCTGATTTTCCCGGCATGGCTCGCGATGCGCGGCAGCAGGCCACCGGCATTTTTCATTTGCACTTCAACGGCGCGGGGGGCAATGTGGGGGCTGGCAAGTACAACGACGGTTCGCACGAAAACCGCCAGGTTCTGGCCGATCGCGTGGCCCGGGCTATGGAGCAAGCCCTGGCCGACGCGCAGACCCACTCGGAGGAAGTTCAGTCCGTCGAGTGGAAAACGAAGGCGGTGCATCTGCCGGTGGGCGAGCATCTGGTAGAGCAGGAACTCCGCCGCATCCTGGCCGACCCTGCGGCCACGGCGATCGAGAAGCTCGGGGCAGCCAAGAAGTTGGCATTGCTGAAACGAAGCCCCTCAGGCGTACCAGTGGACATTGCCTGCCTGCGGATCAACAACATGCGCATCCTGTTCATGCCCGGGGAATTGTTCGTCGAGTACCAGTTGGCCGCACAGGCCATGCGCCCCGATGTCCCCGTCATGATGGCGGCCTATGGCGAATATGGAACCGGTTACATCGGAACGCGGGTGGCCTATCCGCAAGGCGGGTACGAGGTCAGCCCCCGCGCCTCGAACGTATCGCCGGAGGTGGAATCGGTGTTGATCCCAGCCATGCGCGAGTTGCTCGGTGCGCGGGTCGCCAACGTGTGGGCCAGCGATTTCACCGACACCATCGGCCCACTGCCCTGACCCCCAACGTCGCCAGCCCCCTCCGTCTCGATCCGAACGTACCCCAACACTCCCTGCCGGATCCGCCCAAGGTCGCCCGGCAGTCCCTGCCGGAAC
>RFIQ01000587.1 GCA_003695565.1 Planctomycetota bacterium
ATCCAGTACAATTCACTGTCGATGCGTATCCGGACGAAGTGTTCGATTCGGGAGTCATCGAAGAGATCCGTTTGAGCAGCCAGGTGAATCAGAACGTGGTCACCTATCCGGTGGTCGTTGCGACTCCGAACCCGGAGGGCAAGTTGCTGCCAGGAATGACGGCCAGCCTATCGTTTCGCATCGAACACCATCCGGACGTCATCAAGATCCCCAACGCGGCGCTGCGGTTCTACCCACCCGATCGCAAGAAGGTCCATCCGGATGACCGGGCCATCCTGGATGGGGTGGAATTGACCCGGCAGGAATCGGAATCGCAGTCCGGCGGGAGTATGTCGGCCCTGGAACGGGCGGCCGCCAGCCGTCAGAAAACCGTGCGGCACGTCTGGTACTTCGATGGAGAATTCTTGCGGGCCAAACAGGTAACGGTGGGACTCAGTGACAGCCGTTACACGGAGTTGATCGATGGCGACGTGGCACCCGGCGACCGGTTGGTCACCGGCGAGATGCCCAAGCAGTAGCGGGAACGGCTGCGTTTCCTGCTGCCGGTCAAGCGCTCTGGCCGGTCCCGCCCGTGGGCAACGAGTGCTTATCGCCGCTGGCCCCGCTGCCGGCAGGCAGCCAGACGGTTGGTAACCAGTTCCAGGGCAGCCGCATCGTCCAATCCCTTCAATTCATCCGGCTCGATCGCCGGACCGATCACGACCCGAATCGGCACGGGGCGCAGCACCCAGGTGCCTCGCGGTAGGGCGTCGTACGCCCCGACGATGGCCATCGGGATCAGGGGAACCGAGCATTTGCGGGCCAGCACCAGAAAACCTGGCTTGAGGGGTAGCATCCGGCCGGTCGGCGTTCGCGTGCCCTCGGGGAAAAGCAACACCTTGCGGCCGGCTCGCAATCGCCGCATGGTCTCCTTCAGGCCACCCAGGCCGCCCCGCGTGCGATCCAACGCGATCGCATCCAGCCAACGGATCACCGTTCCCAGTACTGGAATCGGAAACAGGCTTTGCCGCGCCACGCTATTCACCCGCTCGTTAAAAGCGACGCCCACCAGGATCGGGTCCAGATGGCTTTGGTGGGTGCTGAGGATCAGCGCCGGCCCAGCCACTCGCGTGTGCTCCCGTCCCAGGCACCGCAAGTGGAATAGGCTCACGCAAGCCAGCCGACAAACTAGTTGCAGACTATAGTAAAAGGCGATCTTGAACAGCCGGTTCAACCGGGGTTCTTCAACCGATCGGGGCCGGATCATGCGCCATCCTCCTGCCCAGGCGGGGTGGGCCGATCCTGCCGGGGTTGGGGTTGGTCGGGATCGAGCTGCGATAGTTTTTGCCGCACATGCCGGACCAGGATTTCGGTGACTTCCTCCAGCGTGTGTCCATCGGTGTCGACCTGGATGGCGTCCGGTGCGGGGCGCAGGGCGCCGATGGGCCGGGCCGCGTCTTCCCGATCTCGCCGATCCTGTTGCTCCAGGACCTCTTCGAACGTGATCTCGATGCCGCGGCTGAGCAACTCGCGGTGGCGGCGGCGAGCCCGTTCCTGGCGGCTGGCCGTCAAGAAGAACTTGCAAGCCGCATCTGGAAAGACCTCCGTCCCTTGGTCGCGCCCTTCGGTGACGACTCGTTTGCCTTGAGCCCAACGACGCTGCAATTGCGTCAGGTGCCGTCGGACTGCCAGATTGTCCGCGATCTTGCCGATATTCGCGCTGACTTCCGGCAAGCGGATTTCGGCCGATACGTCCTCACCGTTCAGCAGCACGCGGTCTCCGTCCAACTCGATCTGCAGCCCCTCGGCCAACTCGGCCACGCGCTGGGAATCCTCCAGCGGAATGCCAGCGCGGAGGGCGGCCAACGTTACGCAGCGATACATCGCACCGGTGTCTAGGAATTCGAACCCCAGCCGAGCAGCCAACAGGCGAGCAACGGTGCTCTTGCCGGCACCGGCCGGTCCGTCGATCGTAATGACGATTGTCGCGTCGCTCACGTTGTTGTTCTGCTCCATCGGTAGAAAGTCAGGGGGGCATGCGCCGAGCCTTGTGGTGCCTGCCGGGTCGATCGATCGCCATCGCTGGCCGCCTTCGGTCCCTGTAGCCCAGTCAACGCTGCGGTCCGCCGCTGGCCCGCCCCGTCTCTGAGATGAAGCCCATCACAGCCCCGATGACCAATCCGCCCAAGTGGCAGAGATGCGCCAAGTGCAGTCCGGGGAACAGGCCGAGCAAACCGCCAATCAGCATGCCCAACAATATCACGATAAACGGGAACGGGATACGGACTCCCAGCCATGGGTTGAGCGTCGAACGCACCCACACGTACCCGAAGAACCCGAACAGCACGCCCGAGATACCGCCGAAAAAGGGTGAACCCTGCAGCGCCTCCGGTGCTAAGCCTTGCAGCAGATTCGGAATCACGGCCAGCACCAGTACCATCAACCCGAATCGGACCGTCCCCAGCATGCGCTCCAGCAACCTGCCGAAGGAGACGAGCATGAACGCGTTCATGGCCATGTGAAAAACGCCAAAATGCACGAAAATCGGAGTCACGATCCGCCAGACCTGGCCCCGCAGGATGCTGGCCGCCGGATTCCCATTGGAAGCCTGCCAGTCGCTTTGGGAAACGAATTGCAAAGAATCGAGCACCTTGTAGGCCAGCGAATCTGGAGGGCCCCCTTCCCCGAAGTTGGTCACCACGAACACGGCCAAGGAGATGATCAGCAGGGTGATGGTCAACGGCGTTGGGCCTTGGCCCATCGGTGTCGGGCTGCGTTGCATGTCCACCTGGCGCAGGTTTGCCAACGCTTTCTCGCGCGACTTCCGTTCCGCTTCGAGCAACTCATGGGCCTGAGGTATCGCTCCGGCATACCGTGGATCATCCGGGTTTTCCAGAAACGCCTCATATTCGCGTTGCGCCTTGCTGAGCAAGTCCTCGTCACGTACCCAGATCTCGACCGCTCCGGTGCCGTCCACCGATTCGACCTGGGTCCGAATGCCCTGGGTGAACAGGTAGGCCACGAACCGTTCCGCAGCATCCGGATCTTCAATTGTTCCTAGAGATCGCATCGCCAGAGTTGTTGTCAGAGGGAGTCGAAAGATCGAAGCGGTCAGATTCGTGTTCCGGTCCTTCCCGGATTGGGGCCCTAACCGATTCTCGGGGGGCGACGAATCAGAGCGGTGCCGCGGCGGGGCAACGGTGGTGTTGGCCTGCCCGAGATGATACCCGAGGGACACTTGCCGCGCGACCCCCCTTGGGGTGCCGGCCGGTGGAAGCTCGGGCGTGGATCATTCCGCCGCCGCGTCCGGTTGCGTCCAATGGGCGACGATGGTGGGCAGGGCCCGGTCGAATTGCCCCCGTGTCATCACAGCCGCGGCCTCCGATTGTTGGGCTGCGGCGATTTTTTCAGTGGCCACGTGAGGACAAAACGCCAGCACGTTGACCTGCGGGAACTTCTCCCGCAATCCCTGGATCGTGGTCGGGATGTCCCCGGCCGGTATGCCGCTCAAATCGACCAGGCAACCTACCACCTCATCTGCCGCCACCCCTCCCAGACGCACATCGTCGACCTTGGGCACGGCCAGCACTTCCGCACCGGCTTTGCGAAACGCAGATTGGATCCGGGAGATGAACAACAAATCGCGGCAAATGAGAACAATGGTCACGCGGGGTTCCTCCGGGACTCTTGGGGGACAAAAAAGTAGGGTTAGCAGGTGGGCGGCTTCAAACCGCCTCTGGGCCTCGCACCGAGTCTTCTACGGCAATAGCGTCCAGGCATGGCAGGATGAAAACCTTTCCATCGCCGATCGACCCACTGCTGCCGGTGCGCGCCACGCGGATCAGCGTGTCCACCGTCGAGTCGACGAAGTCATCGTTGACGCATATTTCTAGCATCACCTTGCGCAATAAATCGAACTCGTACTCGATGCCTCGATAGGTCGCCGTTTGCCCGCGTTGGCGTCCGTATCCTTGTGCATCGACGACCGTCATCCGCGCTACGCCGATCGCCTCCAGCGCGTCGCGCACGGCTCGCAGTTTCATCGGTTGAATGATCGCCAAAATCAGTTTCACAAGTCCGCCTGTCAACGTCGAGAAAAACCGGGTACCTTGGTCGTTCGGTTCGGCCGAACCCGCGCGGGCGCGGTTCTCCAGCGTCTCCCTCGGTTCCGGCCGGATACTTACTGCTTGCGGCTCAATGCGTACCGCGTCTGGTCCGCGCACAGCCCGAATGCCGTTGGGCCGTTCCGTTAGATCCGTCGGAGTTCCCCCGCCATGCAGCCTATCGTACAAATATCTCTGGATGTGACTACCATCGAAGAAGCGATCGAGACCGCAGAGATAGCCATGCGGTCCGGCGTGGATTGGCTGGAGGCGGGCACGCCTCTGATCCTGGCCGAAGGGCTGCGGGCAGTCCGCGAGCTGCGCGCCCGGTTTCCGGACACCCCGATCGTGGCGGATCTGAAAACCATGGATGGTGGGTACTTGGAAGCGGAAATGATGGCTCGGGCCGGCGCGAATTTCGTCGTCGTCATGGCTCGAGCGCACCCGGAAACTATCCACGCGGTGTGCCGGGCGGGACGCGACTTCGGGGTCGGGGTGATGGGTGACAACCTGGGTTGTCCGGATATGGTCGCCGGTGCTCGGCAATTGGCAGAATTGGGGTGTGACGTGGTCATCCACCACATTGGATTCGATGAGCGGGGAGGAATCGCCGCTCGGGGGGAGCGGGCTCCCACGCCGCTGGACCAGCTTCCCGAGGTCGTTGCGGCGGTCGATGTACCGGTCCAGGCCGTGGGAGGATTGTCGATCGACCAGGCCATTGCCACGCCAGCCTACGGAGCGCCGTTGGTCGTCATCGGCGCTCCGTTGGCCATCAACCCGGAGCGATTCGAGTCGGCCGGGGGCGACATCGAACAGGTGTTGCGGCAGATTTGCGAGGCGGTACACGCACACGGGGACGTGCCGGTACGGCGTCCCATTTCACCCGATCTGCTGGCCTGCAGAGGGTAATATGGGCACTCATGGCGCACGTGGTTGAAGAACAATTGCAGGCCGTTTGGCCGCTCGACAAGTGGCGGGGAGTCCGCGTGTTGGTAGCCGTCAGCGGAGGAGCCGATAGTGTGGCGCTGCTGCGGGTTCTGGTCCGCCTGGCGGAGGATCCCGGCCGCCTGATCGTGGCCCACTTCAATCACCGGTGGCGCGGTGATGAGAGCGATGCCGATGCCCGCTGGGTGGAGCGGCTCGCTGCACGGCTCGGTTTGCCGTGCCATGTGGAAAACGCCCCAGAGCCCCATCCGGCAGGGGCCAGCGAGGAGAGTGCTCGGCACATCCGGTATGCTTTCCTCACACGGACCGCTTACGCGCACGGCGCGCGGTACGTGGTCACCGCGCATACGGCCGACGATCGCGTGGAAACGTTGGTGCACAATCTGTTGCGCGGCAGCGGCATTGCCGGTGTGGTCTCGTTGGCCCCCTTCCGCCCCTTGGATGCCGACCTGGTGCTGGCACGCCCCTTGCTGACGACCTGGCGGCGCGATGTGGAAGACTACCTGAACCGGCTGGGCCAACCCTTCCGCACCGACCATACGAACTCCCACCAGCGGTACGCCCGGAATTTTCTGCGGCACGGAATCTTCCCGCAGTTGGCAGAGCGTTACGGCGAGGGATTCCCCCAGCGATTGAGTGGATTCGCTGATGATTTGGCCGCATGGTACGATTGGGTCCGCAGCGAGACCGAGGCGTATTGGGATGCGGTGGAGAAATTGGCGGAGTATGCCGAAGTCGTCCAGGCGGTGCAGCAAACCGTGCCGGCAGCGGGGGGGAAGCTTGCTCGGTCCGGCCCGGCGCGCGCCGACGGGCTGGTCGGACACGCCGCGCGGTGGCCAAGCACCTGCCCGCACGACGGGCCTGAGCGCGATTGGCGGCCTGGCGACCGGCTGGCCGTGGTGGTCTTTCCCATGCGATCCCGATTGCCTTCGGCGTGGCCGGTCGTGCGTGAGGCGCTCCGCCTGCGGTGGTCGGGCTACGGTTGGTCGCTCGGTCGGTTGCACCGAACGCACTGGAGGAGGATCGAGCAGGCCTGGGGCGGTCAGTCGTTGGGCGAGCCGGAAGAAAGGGAGTTGAGCATGAAAAACGTGGTTGATCTGCCCGGGGGGCTGCGGTTGTTCCAACGCGGCACCTGGTTGGGCATCCGCCACGCTACCGTCGAAAGGCGGCAGCGATGAGACATTGGATCGACAAGTTTTGCAATGCATTCCGCGGTGTCGGTTTGGGCGTCCATGGTCAATCCAGCTTCATCGTGCATGCTCTGGCGGTAGTCGGCGTGATCGTGGCGGCAATCCTCTTGCGGTGCGACGTGTGGCAATGGTCCGTGTTGCTGCTGTGCATGGCACTGGTCTTGGGGTTCGAAATGTTCAACAGCGCCCTGGAGCGGTTGGCTCAAGGGTTATGCCGAGAACACAATCCCCAGGTCGGCCAGGCGCTCGATATCGCCAGTGCGGCCGTGTTGGTAGCCGCCCTGTTCGCCGCCGCCATCGGCATCCTGGTGCTGGTGTCGCAATGGGTTGCGGTGATGCGATGAGAAACGGGAAGGAATACTCAACGGTGGGAATCCGATGGCGCGCATCCTGATTACCGGGTATGGCGGTTTCTTGGGCAGCCGGATCGCGCGGCTGTTCCTCCAGGCGGGGTGGACGGTGCGAGGTTTGGCCCGCAGACGCTATCCCGATTTGGAGCGAGCTGGTGTCGAAGCAATCCGTGGCGACATCTGCGATGCGGCAGTGGTGTTGGAGGCGACTCGAGACTGCGACGCGATTGTGCACACCGCCGCCCGGGCCGGGGTCTGGGGGCCCTGGGATGCGTATTATTCCGTCAACACCGTGGCGACCAGGCAGTTGCTGGAAGCGGCTCGGCATAACTGCGTCCGGGCGTTCGTCCACACCAGCAGCCCTTCGGTGACGTTTGCCGGAGAGCACCAGTCGGGGGTGGATGAAAGCGTCCCGTACCCACAGCGATGGCTTTGCCACTATCCCCACACCAAAGCGTTGGCCGAGCAAGATGTGTTGGAAGCCAGTCGGGACGGAACGCTGCGTACCTGTGCCTTGCGACCACACTTGATCTGGGGCCAGGGAGACCCGCACCTGTTCCCTCGCGTCGTGCAGCGCGCCTTGCAGGGACGATTGCGGCGCGTTGGTAGCGGCGAGAACCTGATCGACGTCGTCCACGTAGATGCCGCTGCCAGCGCCCATGTTGCGGCAGTCGAACGGTTGATGGAGGGGGACGAGCGGATCAACGGCCGCGCGTTCTTCCTTTCCGACGGTCGGCCGGTCCCCTGCTGGCAATGGATTCGGCGGATACTCACCGCCGCGGACGTACAGGTACCCGAAAAGTCGATATCGTACCCCGCCGCCTATCGGTTAGGAGCCGTGCTGGAATGGGCCTACCGCTTGTCGAGAATTTCTGCCGAACCGCCCATGACGCGGTTCGTGGCGGCCCAACTGGCTTTGGATCACTATTTCAACATCGATGCGGCCCGGCAGTGCCTGGCATACCAACCGCTCGATGATCTGGATGAACAATTCGACCGGTGCCGCCCCTGGTTGCGAGAGGTCGCCGGGCGTATGCGCAAGGGCCAAATCGAATAAACTGTATCCAGACCTCGCAGGGGCGAGGCTGACACCTGGATTCCTGAATTAATGTATCGCATGCTGTTGTTGGAAGTGTCGGGCAGACGCTGAATCGTCTTGTCCGAATTCGGAATTGTTTAAAGAAAGTCGAGAGTCCTATGTTTCCGTTTCGCGCGTACTGGTTTCTGATGTTGTGCGGTGCTGTGCTCGCGCCGTCGAGTGCGGAGCTGCTGAGCGGGGATGAACCCGCGGTCGCCGCCAAGGCGCGACTCGAAAGAGATTTGTCCTATCTCGCCTCCGACCAACTGCAAGGCCGCGATGTAGGAAGTGAAGGCATCGAGGCTGCCGCAAAGTACATTGCCGAGCAGTTTGCAGCGGCCGGCCTGAAGACCGACAGTTTCGACGGCACGCCGTTCCAAGAGTTCACGATTCCCGGCCCCCGCGTGCCAGCCGATGCGGAGCACAACCGTTTACAAATTCAAACTCCCCAGGGGAACATAGCCGGCAGGCTGGGAGAGGATTTCCAGCCCTTGTCCCTGGGCAGTAACGGAGCCTTTGCCGGTCCAGCCGTGTTCGCCGGATATGGCATTACGGCGCCGGACATCGGATACGATGATTACGCGGGCATCGATGTGACAGGCAAGGTGGTGATCGTCCTGCGCAAGGAACCGCAACAGGACCAGGCGGACAGCCCCTTTGCCGGGACCGAAAGTTCCCCCCATGCTTATTTCACGGCGAAGGAAGCCAACGCCGCCGTGCACAATGCGGCAGCCCTGATCCTGGTGAACGACTCGCAAACGGTCGCGCAAGGCGGCGACGTTCTGCTGGGTACCGAAGACGCAGGCGGTACGCGAGGCAAGAAAATACCCACGATCTTTTGCAGTCGTTCCCTGATCGAGCCCGTTCTGCAAGCCGCGATGGGACAATCGCTAGAAGAAATCGAGCGAGCCATCGACGCGGATTTGAAACCGCGGAGCCGCGAGTTGCAGGGCGTGTCGATCGAGGGCGAGGTCCGATTGGAAGCGTCGCAGATCCCGGCCAAGAATGTGATCGGTGTCCTGCCCGGCTCCGGGGCGTTGGCCGATCAGTACGTCATCGTTGGCGCGCACTACGATCACGTCGGCATGGGTGGCCGTGGATCGCTGGCGCCCGGAACGATCGCTATTCACAACGGCGCCGATGACAACGGCTCGGGAACGACCGCTCTGATGGAAGTAGCGCGGCGATTGGCTGCCACGCCAGCGGAAAACCGGCGCACGATTCTGTTTATGGCCTTTTCCGCCGAAGAAAAGGGATTGTTGGGCAGCAAGTACTACGTTCGCAACCCGCGTTGGCCCTTGGAGCAGACCGTGGCCATGGTCAACATGGACATGGTGGGCCGTTTGGGCGACGGCTCGCTCACCGTATTCGGCACGGGGACAGCGGTCGGCTTCGATACCTTGGTGGACCGACTGAATCAGGCGACTGGATTGCCATTGGCCAAGCAGGAAGCGGGCAAGGGCCCCAGCGATCACGCGAGCTTTTACGAAGCGGGGATTCCCGTCTTTCATTTTTTCACTGGTTTGCACAATGATTATCATCGCCCCAGCGACGACGTGGAGAAGGTTGATTTCGACGGCATGGGCCGCATCGTGGATTTGGTGACGGCCGTGGTTGAAGACCTGGCCACCCGACCCGAGCGTCCTCGGTATTTGAAGACCAACGCGGTGGCAGATGTGGGACGGGAGCGCGCTCGAGCCGCTGCGTCGCGGCGTGCCGTGCTGGGGATCCAGTTGGATCGCAACGCCGACCGTGCGGTGATCTCGGCTCTGGCTTCCCCCGAAGCGCCCGCCGCGCGGGCCGGTCTGGTGGTCGGCGACGCCATCACCGCGGTCGGTGGCCAGGCGGTAGGGTCCATCGAAGACCTGCTCCGCATCCTGACGGGTAAACGGCCGGGAGACGAAGTGATCATTACCGTCGAGCGAGACGGGCAGAAGATGCAGTTCAAGGTCCAGCTCGGCGAAGGGTAATCGTCGGCGATGCATCGGCCGGTGCGGATCGGCCCGGACCCGCACCCCTGGGAACGCCGACAACGGTGGGAGGATTCGTTATGGCCCAGTCGCCTCGAGTCGTGTGGCACGAGCACGCCGTCGATCGAGCCGCCCGTGAACGCTTGATGGGGCATCGCGGATGCGTGGTCTGGTTCACCGGCTTGAGCGGATCCGGCAAGAGCACGGTTGCCAATGCCGTGGATGCGGTCTTGCATGCCCGGGGCGTGCATTCCTACCTGCTCGATGGCGACAACATCCGGCACGGCCTGTGCGCCGGGCCCAACCTGCTCCGCAAAGAACATGGCGAGTCATTCGCCAATCGCTTCGGACTGGGGTTCGATCCGTTGGACCGCGAGGAGAACATTCGCCGTATTGGTGCCGTGGCCCAGTTGATGGCCTCGGCGGGATTGGTCGTGTTGACGGCCTTTGTCAGTCCCTACCGTCGCGATCGCCAACGCGTGCGGCGGTGGGTCACCGAGCATGGCCGACCCGACGATTTCGTGGAAGTGTACGTGGACACTCCGCTGGAATTGTGCGAACGTCGCGATCCCAAAGGCCTGTACAAACTGGCGCGGGCCGGCAAGATCGCCAACTTCACGGGAATCGATGATCCGTACGAACCACCCGAGCAACCGGAGTTGGTCCTGCCAGGCGGCGATGGCACGCCGCACGAACTGGCGCAACAAGTTGTTCAGTGGCTGGAGTCCCGGCAGATCATTCCTGTCGCGCCGCAGGAAAAAGCGTCGGACGGGTAGGTCTGTTCAGTCGCCCAAGGTCAGGCCACGGCGGCGCAACCAGGCCACGATCTCGCGGCGGCGGTACGTCCCCTTGGCGGTGATCAGATTATTGCCGGTCGACAGCCGCTGGGGCAGGAAACGGATGCAGCGCGGGACCAGGTAATGCGGCAACGCCGCGCATGATTCGAGCCACCGGTCGCGCAGGGCCGCGCAAACCGCCGCCTCATCCAGCTGCAATGCATGCTCACTCGCCGGGCAGTGGTACTGCGGTGGAATTTGATCCGCCTTGGGCCAGACCCAAACCGAAATGCCCGGTTGCCCTTCTCCTAGCACAACACATTGTTCTACCCAAGGATCTTGCGACAGGACTCGCTCCAGTTCGCCCGGGTAGACTTGCAGGCCGGTCGAGAGAGTGAAGCGGTCCTCGGCCCGGCCATGGATCACATAGTGTCCATCCTCACGCTGCGTCGCCAAATCGCCTGTGTTCAGCCAACCCGCGTCGAGAACCGCGGCGGTCGCATCCGGATCCTGCCAGTATCCCAGCATGACCTGAGGGCCTCGTACCCACAGCAGGCCAGATGCATCGATGCGCACTACGGTACCGCGGACTGGTTTGCCAACTCCGCCAGGAAGTTGCTGGCCGTAGCGGTTGGCGCACACGCAGGGCGACGCTTCGGTCAATCCGTAACCCTGCACCGGCGGCAAGCCATGTGCCGCCAGACGCTCGAACAGGTCCTGTTCCACGGCCGCACCGCCGACATTGAGCATGCGCAATTGCGGTCCCAACGCACCCGGTTCCTGGTCCAGCAGGTCCGCCAATTGCCGCGCCTGATAGGGAACCAGATTGATGACGGTCGGACGGATCGCTCGGGCACCTGCAACCATGTGCTCCCAAGTAGGACACAGCGCGAGTTGGCCGCCGGTCAGGATCCAGGTGGACAATTCGCACGTGCGGGCGAATGCGTGGGAGAAGGGGAGAACGTTGAGCCGAAGGTCCTGCCGCGTCTGGGGTGAGGCATCGAGTTTGGCGCAGGCGTTGGAAGCCAAATTCCGATGGCTGAGCACCACTCCCTTGGGTCGGGAAGTCGTGCCGGAAGTGAAAATGATGGTGGCGGGGGCATCCACGTCGACCTGTTGAGCCGCCTTCGCCCATTGGTCCGCCTTCCAGGTGGCCAGCTCCGGATGGTCATCCTCGCCGTACTCCTGCAGGCCGTCCTGCTGGACCACCACGTCGCATGGCTGGACGCGGGCGATGCATTCCTCGAGCTGCGACTGGGGAACCCGCCAATCCAGTGTCACATGGATGATGCCCATCGTATGACACGCGATATCGCGCAGGATCCATCGTGGGCTATTGGGAACCGCCGTGACGACACGATCACCCCGGCGAACGCCTAGCTCGGACAGGCGATGGATCTCCTGCGCAACGCCGGTCGCGATTTGCCCCCAGGTCCAATGGCACCATCGATCTTGATTGGGCCACCACAGGGCCAGCGAGCCGGAACGATGCTGGACCAGTTCCCAAAAGGCGTGAGCCACACTGTGCGGCACGCTAGGCGGCAAATCAAGGAGTACCATGAAACCGAAACGCCTCAGGCAACAGGTCGCTAACCCGATACCGATCGAGAATCGTCCCTTCATCGGCGGAGACGAGCAACACGATCGCGTCCTCTCCGAATTGCACCAGCACCTGGCGGCAAGCCCCGCACGGGCTCGCCCCGTCCACGGTCGCCACGGCGATTTTCTCGAACGAAGTTACTCCGGCGGCCACCATGGCACCTACTGCGTTGCGTTCGGCGCAGACGGTCAAGCCGTAGGATGCATTTTCGACGTTGCAACCGACGAACAGCGGATGCCCGGCCCCCGCATAGATCGCCGCGCCCACGGCGTAACGGCTGAACGGCGCAAACGCATGGCCACGGACGCGCAGGGCGGCTTGCACCAGGTCACGATCCAGATCTGTATCGGGCATGTTCACTCGTCCCGTTGCGAAGAGATCAGCCCACATTCAGGATTGGCCGTGGGGAGGACAGGATCCCCGCGTGGCCATTAAGCCGATGCCAGCCGCAAGGTTACTTTCTGGCGGCCGCCAAACGCTCCAATGTCGCCTCCACCGTCGCGTGTTGATGCTTCAGTTGTTCCAAAGCAGCACGCTCTTTTTCAACAACTTCAGCCGGCGCACGCTGGACGAACTTCTCGTTCTTCAGCTTGGCCTCCTTTCCGGCAATCTGCTTGACGATGTTCTCCAGTAATTTGCGGTTGCGTCGAAGTTCCGCATCGATATCGATAAACTTCCCCAGGTCGACACGGATCACCATGCCGTCCACCGTAGCTTCGGCAGGAGGGACTTCCAACTCCGGCAATTCCGTTCCCAGGGCCGTACACTCGGCCCGAGCCAGACCCTTGAAGAACGGTATCATCGGCTCCAGGAGAGCCGCCTGAGAGGCCGAGCATCGAATCGAAAACGCCACCTCTTCCTTGGGCGGAATGTTCTGGTTAGCTCGAATCTCGCGCAGCGCACCGACGATTCGAGCGAAGGTGGCGAATTGCTGCTCGATCTCCTCATCCACCCAGCTCAAGTCAGCCTGCGGCCATGCCGACATCATCAACCACCGGTCCGTAGCCAAGTTTGCCTCCATGGTGCGGCGCGGACCGAACTCCGCCAACTGCTGCCAGATCGCTTCCGTGATGAACGGCATCACAGGATGGAGCAACCGCAGCAAGTGGTCCAGGACATGTGCCAGCACTTGTTGGGCAATGGGCCGCGAGGCCGGGTCGCCCAAGCGGGATTTCGCCATTTCCACGTAGTAACTGCAATACTCGTCCCAGGCAAAATCGTACAACAACCGCATGGCGTCGGCGTGGCGGTATTCCGTCAGCGCCTGATTCACGCCCGCCGTGGTTGTCGCCAATCTGGACAGAATCCATCGATCGGCCAATGTCAGTTCTTGACGGTCGATTTCGATCGGCTGAAACCCCTCCAGGTTCATCATCACAAAACGAGCCGCATTCCACAGCTTGTTGCAGAAATTGCGTGCGATCTCAAACCGCTCGCTGACCACGGGGGCACGCGGGTGCGCCCGGTCTTCCTCGGTCTGAGCCCACTGTGTCGAGAACAATTTTTTGCAACTCGGACACTGAATGGTGGGGCGTTGCCGATTCTGCTTCGTTTGCGGTACCGCCGCTTGGCAATGCGGGCATTCGTATTGCACCGGCATGCGCACGTCTTGCGTCTCGGTGGCCAGCCAAGCCAGCCCAAAACGCAGCGCGTCCGGCCCGAACTTCTCGATCACGTCGATCGGATCGACCCCGTTCCCCTTGCTCTTGGACATCGTTTCGCCGTATCCGTCCAGGATCTTGGGGTGGATGTACACTTCGTGGAAAGGAACCTGCCCGGTGTTGTTCAAGCCCATCAGGACCATTCTCGCGACCCACAAAGTGATGATGTCGCGGCTGGTGATCAGCGTGCTGGTGGGGTAGAAGTACTCCAGTTCGGGCGTCTTCTCCGGCCACCCTAGCGTCGAATGCGGCCACAAGGCCGAACTGAACCAGGTGTCCAGTACATCTTCCTGTTGTACGTATCCCGCCTGCTCGAATTCCGCCTCCAGCGGGCTGCCCTCCTGCAGGATGCAAACGTGTACGGTCTGCTCTCCTTCGGTATCGACCGCCAGCTCGCGAGCCTGACACGCAGGCAATTGGCGGATGCGCTCCACTTCCGCCGCCGCTTGCTCCGGCGAGTCGAAATGGCGGGTCCAGATCGGGATGCGGTGCCCCCACCATAGCTGGCGTCCCACTGGCCAATCCCGCTTCTCGCTCAACCAGTCCAGGTACCCTTTGGCGTATCGCGGCGGGATGATCTTGACTCGCCCGTCGAGCACCGCGTCCATAGCATCCTGTGCCAGCGTGTCCATTTTGACGAACCATTGGTCCGCCAGATACGGCTCGATGGGCGTCTTGCTGCGATCGGAATGCGCCAGATCGATCTCGCGATCCTCGACTTTCTCCAGCAACCCACGGGCCTCCATATCCGCTACGATCCGCTGACGAGCTTGGGCCATGCGGAGTCCCGCGTAGGGACCAGCGTTCTCATTCAGCGTGCCGTCGGGGTTGAGAATGTTGACCATCGGCAGATGGCATCGTAGACCGACCTCGTAGTCGTTTGGGTCGTGCGCTGGAGTGATCTTGACGCATCCGGTCCCCATCTCGGGTTTCGCCCATGGATCGCAAATCAGATCGATGGGGCGTTCCAACAACGGCAGCATCAACTTGGTTCCGCGACGTGCCATGGCCGCCAACTGCTCCAACCGGGGCAACAAGTCTCGTCGCCGGATGAGCAATTCTTCCAACTGCCGCTCGATCTCCGGCTTTTCTTTCGCCGGGGCCGCAGCCAATTTCTCGCGCAATTGCTGTTCCCAGGCATCCAACGCGGCAGCCGGATCGGGATGAACGGCCACTGCCACATCCCCCAGCATCGTCTCCGGGCGCGTAGTGGCAATCGTCACGTGCGTCGGTTCACCCGGTTGGGGATCGATCACCGGGTATTTGAAATACCAAAAGTGCCCCTTGATGGTCTCGTGGAACACCTCGTCGTCACTGACGGCGGTCTGCAGGTACGTGTCCCAGTTGACCAACCGCTTGCCACGGTAGATCAGCCCTTTGGCGAACAGATCGAAGAAGGTCGTGCGGACAGCACGCGCACAAACTTCGTCCAACGTAAAACGCGTACGCCGCCAATCGCAGGAGCACCCCATTTGCCGCAGTTGATTGAGGATGCGTGTTTCGTATTCCTCTTTCCACTGCCAGATGCGTTCGACGAGCTTCTCGCGTCCCAGATCGTGCCGCGTCTTGCCCTCGTCCTCTTTCAGACGGCGTTCCACCACGGCTTGGGTGGCGATCCCGGCGTGGTCCGTACCGGGCATCCACAGCGTTTCGAATCCGCGCATGCGGTGCCACCGAACGCGAATATCCTGCAGGGTATTGTTTAGCGCATGCCCCAGGTGCAAGGCACCGGTCACGTTGGGTGGGGGAATCACGATGGAGAACGGCGGCTTGTCCGGATTGACCTCGGCATGAAAGCACCCGCTCTTTTCCCATTGCTGGTACAGTTCGCCGCACATGGATTGAAAGTCGAAACGGCTGGGTATCTTATCCGCCAGACTACTCATCGACACGTTTTCTCCAGACAAAGATCATGGGCGGCGGAGCGCTCCGTCCCGCCCCGATGCCGACGGACGCGGCATCCGAGTTACCGTATGCATTCTACGGGAAACCCCAGAAACCGGAACGCGGTCAACTGGTGAATTGCAATCCCAATCCTCGCAGGCGACGCGCGGTCTCGTCCATCAAAGCATCCTCTTCCGCTTCGCCAGCAGCCTCGTAAGTTACCGAAAACCGCAGGTAGGGGCCCGCATCGTCCCACGGGACGGTCACGATCGACTGCTGGGTAATCAGATACTGGCTGGCCTGTTCCGCATTCTCAAATTGCGTACCATCGGCGGCTCCGATCGGTGCTCGGGTGTATAGAAAGTAGGTACCACCCGGCATCTGGCACTGGAAACCGCATTCCTGCAAGGTCCGCACCAGTTTCTCCATCCGCCGTCGATACTTGCTGCGTATGCGATCCGGAATCGAATCATCGTCCAATGCCGTCACCGCCGCCTGTTGGATGGCTGCGAACTGACCGCTGTCGCAGTTGTCCTTCACGTCCGCAAAGGCTTGCACCAACCGAGGATGACCGCAAACCCATCCGATTCGCCAGCCGATCATGTCGAATCCCTTGCTCAGCGAATGAACTTCGACGCCCACCTCTTTAGCGCCCGGGACCTGCAAGAAACTGAATGGTTCCCCATCGAATGTCAACATGATGTGAGCCGCATCCTGCACGACAATGAACTGATGGCGGTGGGCCAGATCAATCACCTGCTGGTAGAACCCCGGCGGTGCGGTGCGACCGGTGGGACTGTTGGGGTAGTTCAACACCAGCATCTTGACCCGCGCCCACAACTCGTCGGGAACGCGGGAAAAGTCGGGCAAGAAGTCGTTCTCCTCCAACAGGGGCAGGCGATATACGTCTCCGCCATAGTATTGAGTATGCGTGCCGGCAACTGGATATCCCGGCACCGTCATGAGCGTGACGTCGCCGGGGTTGATGAAACAGGCCGGCAGCATGGCCAAAGCGGTCTTGCTGCCGATGCAGTGATTGACCTCGGTGACCGGATTCAGCTCGACGCCGAATCGCCGGTGCATGAACCGTGCGGCTGCTTCTTTGAAAGCCAGGATTCCGTTGTCGGCATACCCGCGATTCTCCGGTTTGTTGATCTCCTCGGCCATTCGCTGCCGGACCGATTCGGCCGCCATGCTGTCGTTCTCGCCGATGCCAAAGTCGATCAATTGGCGGTCTGGATAATCGGCCAATGCCTGCCGCTTGGCGCGCTTGATTTTCTCGAACTTGTAAATGGCCGAACCCTTGCCGTACTGCGCGCCCCCGATGCGATCGGCAAACAGGGTTTGGAAGTAGGGATCCGTCTGGTTCGTTGTACTCATGGTCACCACTCGATCGGTTGAATTCAGTAGCGATGTGGCTGGGATTTCTTCGAAACCGCTTGCAACAGCGGCGGTGGCCAGGCACCGTGCTTCGAAACTGGATACACTGTCGGACCAGCAGAAGCTAAGTCGGACCAGCAGAAGCTAACCGACCGTTTTTGATTGGGCAAGGATGGGGTTTCGATTCCCCCATCCTATTCCAGCGCCAATGGGGCCCAGCGACCGGAGTCATCGCCGCCAGTCCCTGGCGGAATGCCCAAATTACAGAGTAGCCCGCCAGTCCCTGGCGGAATGGCTAGACACCAGCATTACGTAAGACTTGCGATGGAGAATTCTCGGCATGGGTAACCGGGGCAGCGGAAGTCGAGCACTGGCCAAAGCCTTGGACTCGCTGGCCAAGCCCTTGGCGGTCCTCGATCGTCGCGGCACGATCGTCTACGCCAACCGGCGATTGGGCGAATTGGCCGAGGTGGAGTCGCGGCAACTGATGGGTTTGCAGTGTTCGTGGGAGATTCCCGGTGATGCGGTGGAACATGGGCCCTTGCTGGCCGCGTTGGCCCCGCCGCCGATCGTTCGCGAAGGGAGGATCGCTACGCGGCGGCTGTCCCAGCCCCTGTTCTTCAGCAAGGACACGATGGCTCAGCTCTTCGTTCCCTTGCTCGATGCCGACCAGGTCGTCGAGCTGGTGCTGGTCCTGTTTGGCAGTTGGGACGATATGGATGCGGTGCTGGGGACGCGGCCGACGTCGGGGCCCGCGGCTGGAGTCGCCAGCGGGGCGGGCGCGGGGCGGGCCCTGCTGGCGGAGTTCCGCGCGCGGTGGCCCGACTTGGATGGGTTGGACGCACTGTTGGGAACCAGCGCCGCGATCCGGTTGGCGATGCAGCGAGCCCAAACAGCTATCCGGATCGACACATCGGTAGCGATTTGCGGTCCTGCAGGCGTGGGCAAGACCGATGTGTTGCGCGCCATCTGGAACCACCGCCGCAAGTCGTTCGGCGGTACCTCGATCGACGGCCAATTCTTTCCGATCGACTGCCGATTGATCGACGTGGAGTCGCTGGGGGGGATGCTGGAAGCGTTCACCGCCAGATTGCAGACCGCCGACGCGGCCGGGTTGCACGTCTTGTGCCTGGAGTCGGTCGATGCTCTGGATGCGGCCGCGGTCGCACACTTGCGTGAACGACTGGAGCAGATCGGCGACAGGTGCCGAATCTTCGCCGCGTCCAATGTGCCCGCTGGGGAATTGACGGCCCGCGGCCAACCGTGGCTGGAGCTGTGGGTGGCGGCTGCAGGCCTGGAAATTGCCCTGCCGGAATTGGCGGACCGACGGGAGGATATCGGTGTGCTGTGCGAGCACCTGGTCGCTCGGGCGTGCCGACGCGCCGAGCGGACCATTCTGCGCGTGAGCGAGGAATCGCTGGCACTGTTGCAAGCCTATCCGTGGCCCGGCAATGTCCGCGAGTTGCGGGAGGCCGTGAGGTGGGCAGTGGATCAAGCTGTGTTGACCCGTTCGTTGGAACCCGCCCATTGGCCGGTCGCCATTCGTACGTTTCCCGGCTCGCTGCGTCATCCTCGCCGCGAGGCGATCCAGCCGATCGAGCTGGATGAAGTTCTGCGGCAGGTCGAGAGGAAGATGGTGGAGCGCGCCCTGGCGGCATCCCCCCGCAACCGAGCCCAGGCAGCTCGCCTGCTCGGGATCAGCCGCCCGCGGCTCCTGCGTCTGATCCAGCAGTACCAGTTGGACTCGCTCCAGGATCCGGGACCGGCGGGCCAGTCACCGCCCGATGTTCCGCCCGGCGGGCGATGAACCGCTCGACCCAGCGTTGCGTAAGTACCGAACCCGACAGTATTTTGGTAGCGGAGACGCCCCGACCTCTATGGACGCCGGCGAGCGATCGTAGTATCCGCTGCCGCCGCAGCCTGGTTGGAACGCTTAGCCAAGGTTGATTTGATCCCATCTACGACGAGAGCATGATGTCCGACGATCAACAGCACAGTGGTGTGGAGGGCGCGCCTCCGCCCGAGGCCGGCTCGTCTGCCGAGTCTGGTCCCTTGTCTGCCGAGTCCGGGGATCGCCGTGCGATGATCGAAGCGGTGGGCCTGTCGAAGTTCTATGGGCCGTTTGCCGCCGCTCGCGATATCACCTTTAATGTTTACGAGGGCGAGTTGGTGGCCTTCCTGGGTCCCAACGGTGCCGGTAAGAGCACGACGATGAAGATGTTGACCGGTTACATCGCGCCCAGCGAAGGCGTCGCGCGGATCGCCGGCCACAACATGCTGACCGATCGCATCTCGGGCAGCCGTCATCTGGGATACCTGCCCGAAAACGGGCCGCTCTATCCCGACATGACCCCCATGTCCATGCTCGATTTCTTCGCCGAGGCGCGCGGGTTGAGCAAACAGCGAAAGCAGGAACGGATCGAGGCGGTGATCGACCTGTGCGATTTGAGCACCGTGGTGCATAAGCCGATCAGCAAGCTCTCCAAGGGCTTCAAGCAACGCGTGGGCATGGCACAAGCACTGCTGCACGAGCCCGACGTGTTGATTCTGGACGAGCCGACGGCCGGTCTGGATCCGAATCAGATCCGCGAGGTTCGCAAGACGATGCGCAAGCTGCGCGAGACCAAAACCATCCTGTTGTCGACGCACATCCTGCAGGAGGTTACCGCCATGGCCGACCGGGTCATGCTGATCAACGAAGGCCGCAAGGTGTTCGACGGCACCGTGGACGAGTTGCGGGAAATCCAAGACGATTTGGATCAGGCCTTCCACCAGTTGACCGGCGTGGCGTGATCTCGGGACAGGGGTAGTTTCCCTGCCGTCCTTTTCCGATGTGCCCCAACCCACGATATCTCCCGATACGAATACGGAAGTGTACCTGACCCATCATGACAACCGAAGTCATTAATCTCGTTCTTCCCCTGGTAAAACTGATTCTCATCGATGTGGTGATCGGACTGATCGCCATGTTGATCCTGGGGACGCTGGCCAAGCAGAAGCGGGCCGCCTATGCGGTGCTGAAACGCAATTTTCTGGGATACTTTTCCAATCCGACCGGCTATGTATTCCTGTGTCTGTTCGTTTTGCTGACGTCGATGGCCGCCTTCTGGCCGCACGAATTCTTCAATTCGAATCTGGCCAATCTGGACCAGTTGAATTACTGGTTCCCGATCATCATGTTGTTCTTTATCCCGGCCATCACGATGAGCATCTGGGCGGACGAGAAACGGCAGGGAACGGATGAACTGCTGCTGACTCTGCCGGCCGACGATTTCGATATCGTTATTGGCAAGTACCTGGCGGCCGCGTCGATCTACACGGTTTCCTTGCTGTTTTCGCAGGTTTCGACTTTCCTGGTGCTGTTGTTCCTGTCCCTGGGCCAGGTCGATACCGGGCTGTTTTTTGCCAACTACCTGGGGTATTGGTTCATCGGGCTGTCCATGCTTTCGATCGGCATGATCGCCTCCTTCCTGACCCACAACTTGACCGTGGGATTCATCCTGGGGGCCGCCTTCAACGCTCCCCTGGTGTTTGCTTCGATGGCGGACGTCATCATCCCCGACCGGGGTTGGGCCGAGTTCGTGGGCCAGTTCTCGATTCCTGCGCAGTTCGATAATTTCGGTCGCGGCGTGATCAGCATCGCTCCGGTGGCCTATTTTACCCTGGTCACCGTGTTCGGATTGTACATGTGCATGGTGTTGATCGGGCAACGGCATTGGAGCGGTGGCGATGACAGCAATACCATGTTTTTGCATTATCTTGCTCGGACAACGCTGCTGCTGGTGTGCGTGCTGTCGCTGAGTTATTTCTTCAAGAACAACGACCGGCTGCGGTACGACATGACTGAGGGACAGGTCAGTTCGCTGAGCCCGGTGACCAAGAAACTGGTGCGGTCCCTGCGGGCCGAACGTCCCATCGTCGTCGAAGCTTACATCTCGGACGATATTCCCGAACAGTTCGCCCAAACCCGCTACGACCTGTTGACCACGCTCAAGGAATTCCAAGCACTGGCCTCGGCTGGTGGCGCCCGATTGCGGGTGCAGATTTACGACCACATCGAACCGTTTGGTGAAGAGGCGCAGCGGGCGGAGAAACAGTACGGCATCACCCCGCGCATCGTCCGCGTACGGGAACGGGGGGCCTACAAAGATCAGGAAGTCATCCTGGGAGCGGCTGTCCGCAGCGGTCTGTCCAAGGTCGTTGTGCCGTTCTTCGAAAGCGGAATTCCGGTCGAATACGAACTGGTGCGGTCGATCAAGACGGTGGCCGAACCGAGCCGCCGCAAGCTGGGAGTGGTCACGACCGATGCGCATTTCATGGGGGGCATCGTGATGATGGGCGGATCGGTCGGACAGGTTCCCAAACAACCGATCATCGAGGAACTGGAGAAACAATATGCCGTTGAGGCGGTCGATGCGAGTTCGCCCATCCCCACCGATGCCTACGATGTGTTGATGGTCGTGCAACCCAGTTCGCTGAATCCTACGCAGATGGGCAATCTGGTCGAAGCCATCAAGGCCGGATTGCCTACCGCCATCTTCGAAGATCCCCTGCCAGCCATGTACGAAGCGGTTCCGGGAACCGGCATGCCCAAGCTGCCGAACCCGCTCAGCGGCAGTACGACGCCCGAACCCAAAGGCGACATCCAGCAACTTTGGGAAGTGCTCGGCATCAACCCGCCCGTGCGAGCGGGGTTGACGGGAATCCATCCGGACATCGTGTGGCAGCAATACAATCCCCATCCCAAGCTGCATTACATCATGAACGCCAATGATGAATGGTTGTTCATCCTGGAAGGCCCCGATGAGGATTCGGATTTTCTCAGCGACGACAATCCGATCACCCGGGGGCTGCGCGAGTTGATGTTCTTGTACGCCGGCGCCGTCGTTCCGGAAGAGAATCGGCACGATGTGAAGATCACCAGCCTGGTTAAGACACGCGGAGAATTGTCGGGCCGCATCGGGTACGAGGACCTGGTCAATCAACTGCAACAAGGCAACGCATCGTTTGCCCAGTTGCGGTTGCTGCAAGGACCGCCTCTGGGCGAACAAACCTTGGCTGCCTGGATCGAAGGCGTGGCGGCGCAGGCTCCTCAGCAGTCCGCGGAGGGGACCAGCGAGGCTCCCTCTGCCGCCGATGACAGCAGCCGGGTCCGCGCCGTCTACGTGGCTGATATCGATCACATGCACGAGTTCTTTGCCGAGAATCGCAAACGACCGGAGCTGTTTCAGGAGCTGGATCTGAGTGTGCAGAACATCGTGTTCGTGCTCAACGCCATCGACGTGCTGGCCGGAGAACTCGATTATCCCGCCATCCGCAGCCACGAACCGCGGCACGTTACCCTGGCCCTGTTCGAACAGCAGGCGGAGGAGTTTCGCCAAAAAGCCTTCGAGGAACAGAAAGCGTTTCAGGACGAATTCAACCGTGAGAAACAGGCGGCCGAAGAGGAAATGCAGGCCAAGCTGGCTGAGTTCCGCGACCGGCTGGAACGGCTCAATCGGGAAGGTGCCACCAGCCAGGCGAAACGGGACGAATATGTGCGCTTGCAACAACAAGTGCAGATCGTCACCGAGATTCAGAACCGCAAAGTCGCCGTCAAGACGCAGCAGTTGACGGTCAAACGCGATCGCAAGATTGCTGAGAGCCAACGAGCGTCCGAAGCCGCCATCCTCAAGCTGCAGAATCGGTACAAGATGCTGGCGATTTTCTTGCCCCCCATCCCACCGTTGATCGTCGGCGCGGGAGTTTTCGTGACCCGCCGCGTGCGTGAACGCGAGGGCATTTCGAAGAACCGCTTGCGATAACCGTTGCACACCGGATGCCGCAGCCGACCGCCGTTGCACCTGGAATCCAATAGCTCACATGACATTGTCGGAGAACGAATTGTGAACCCCATGCGGACGACGTTGGTTTTCGTGGTCCTGGCTGCCATTTCCGCCGGATTGGCCTGGTGGTCCAAGCCCGAAGCGATCTCCAAGGAAAGCGACGTGACGGAGGATCGCGTGGGACAGGACGTCTTTCCCGGATTCAACGATCCGGAATTGGCAGCGTCCCTGGAGATCATTCAATACGACGAGACGCTGGCCCAGTTGAAACCCTTTGTCGTGGCCAAAGATCGCCAGACCGGACTGTGGAAGCTTCCCTCGCACGATGGCTACCCTGCCGATGCGGCCGAACAAGTCCGGGATGCTACGACCCCGCTCATCGGGCTGAGGATTTTGTCGATCGCATCCACCGACCGCGGCGATCACGAATTGTATGGGGTCGTCAGCCCCGAGGACTCCTCGTTGGCGGCCGGTTCGAGCGGAATCGGCATGCTGGTGCGTCTGAAGGATGCGACCGGCAAAGTGCTGGCGGCCCTGATTATCGGCAAGGAGGTGGAAGGGACCGTGGGACAGCGCTACGTGCGCATCCCGACCGAAGATGTGGTGTATACGGTCGAAATCGATACCCGCGCGTTCACCACCGATTTCCGCGACTGGATCGATGACCAACTGCTGGACGTGCGCGGTTTCGATATCGCCCGTGTCGGCGTGCGCGATTACGAACTGGTGCAACAAGCCAACAACACCATGGGACTGACGCGTAATTTCGATGCGACTGTGGCGTACGATGCGGCGCAGAACCGTTGGTCGCTAGTCGATTATCGCGTCTACCGAGGCGGCGCGGCGCTGCCCGCCGAACCGGAACCGGGGCAGACCCTGAACACTCGCTTCCTGAATGACCTGCGCATCGCAGTCCAGGACCTGCAGATCATCAACGTCAAACGCAAGCCCGCCGCTCTGGCCGAAGCGCTCCGCGCCGAGACCATTGAATTGAAGGACCAACAGAGCATTGCCAGTTTGCAGGAACAGGGGTACTTCCCTGCCCAAGGCCCGCAGGGAACCGAAATCTATGCTTCCGGCGGTGAAACAATCATCGGAACGGTCGATGGCGTGGAATACGTGCTGAAATTCGGTAAAGCCGCTGCCAGCCTAGGCGCGTTGGGCGGCGATGGCCAAGCCGACTCGGGAGGACTCAGCCGGTTTCTGATCGTGCAGGCCCGGCTCGATCCGGCCCAGTTTCCACAGCCCGACCTGGAGGTCCTGCCGGAGACGGTGGAAGAATTGCTGGCACGCGACAAGGAGCAGTTGGGAGACGATGCACCAGCCGACGAAACCGAAGAGGAACTGCGCGAACGATTGGAGGTAGTGCGGGAACAGATCGCCAAAGAGAATCAACGCAAGATCGACGAGCGAAATGAACGTATGGAGGCGGCGCGGCAGCGCGTGGAGGCCCTCAATGCGCGGTTCTCCGATTGGTACTACATCGTCGCCGACAACCTGTACCGCCGCTTGCGCATTACGCGCGATACCTTGTTCACCTCCGCCTCCAATATCCCCGGCGGAATCGCGCCCGCCGCCGACGGCAATCCGCCACCTATCACCTCGGCCGATGGTCAGCCGTCGGCAAAGAAGCCGCCGGGGGACGCTTCCGGCGATACTGCTTCACCGAGCGATTCGACTCCGCCCGACTCCGCTCCGGCAGGCGATGCGTCGCAGACCGAGCCCCAGTCGCTGATCCCCGATGACTTGCAGTCCCCCAAGTCGAATTCTCCAGGCGATCCCGAACCGCCGGCTGCGGACAGCCCGGCAGGCCCCGGCGATGGAGAAGGTACTGGCAACGGCAAGGATGCTGGCAACGGGAACGGAACTGGCGATGGGGGTACGCGTCCACCTGCCGCAGTCGATGCGTAGCCCAGCGCGTCCCATTCCTACTCGACCGTGGAGTGCTGGCTTGCCGGCATACGGATGGGTCGTTGGGCCTACGCGATCTGGCGTTGCTTTTGCAGAAGGTTGCATCATGAGTGTGGATTGGAGGATTCGCCCGGCGACCGAGGGGGATGTGGAGTCGCTGACCGAATTCAATTCGGCGCTGGCTCGGGAAACCGAGAACAAACTTTTGGATCAGGAAGTCCTGCGGCAGGGCGTCCGTCGTGCGTTGGCTCTGGCGCCCGAGGTCCGGTATTGGGTGGCAGAACAGGACGGCCGGCCCATCGGGTGCCTGATGGTCACGCGCGAGTGGAGCGATTGGCGAAACGGTTGGGTCGCCTGGTTGCAGAGCGTTTACGTCATCCCCGCAGCCCGTGGGCGCGGTGTGTTCGGTAGCTTGCTGCAAACCGCCATCGCCGACGCTCAAACATCACCGGATGTGGTCGGCATGCGTTTGTACGTGGAGGAGGACAACCGCCGGGCGCAAGAGGTATATCGCCGATCGGGATTCGTCGATGCTCGCTACCGAGTTTACGAACAGATGTTCGGAACGACGGGCGACTTGAAATAGATCTGGTGCATCGTGCAACCGAACCGCTTCCGATACTCACGTTACCATGGACACGTCTCGTTCCCAGGCTCTGCCTGGGAACGCACTGCACCCGAGGCTCTGCCTCGCGATGTGCAGGCGGAGCCTGCAAGGCAATGGGTTCCCAGGCAGAGCCTGGGAACCAGAACCAAACGCTTCCGAGACTCACGTTACTATGGACATCCCGGGACTCCGACCCCCGGGGAGCTGCGGTAACGATGTTCTGCAGCGATTTCCACAGCCTGTTTCTGTCGTTGATCCGGGCGCAAGGCATCCCGGGGCGATTCGAAATCGGATTCCCAATACCCACTGATTCACGTATCAGGATCGGGCTGAGCATTGACCGGCCTTTCCATCTAACAGCGTGGTCTGGAGGGAGGTGAAACGCTGCGATGGAGTAGCGCCTCAATCGGAGCGACGGCGCGGTCTCGTTATCGCAACCATCCGCGCGCGGTTGCCATGCTCGATAGCAGAATCAATCCGATGCCGATCGCGACGATCATGCCCACCATGACCAGAGCCTGCACTCCGTAGACCGCCAATGCGTCGGACATCAAGAATCCATGCACGTTTTGGACGATGACGCCGACCAGTGACAGGACGAACAGGTGCCAGGCCCATCTGCGACGCAGCAGCAGTGCTACGCAACCCAGCGTGCCCGCCAGGACGGCCACGCCGAAAGCGACGCTTGCCCACATCGGAATGTTGTCATAAAGGGCTCGCTCTGCGTCAGGCAATTCGGCTAATTGTTCCTGGGAGATGGATACCTGTCCGACGAACGCCAGCAATCCCATCAGGTTCCATACCAGCGCTACCCAGGCCGTAATCGTGAACCAGATGGGAGGCTGAGACACTGGTGCTTTCTCGGTCGTTGGCTCAGGCGCGTTGGCGGGTGCGGCGGAATCGTTCACTGGAATTCTCCTGGCGGATGAATGGGGCGGTGTGATACCGAGCGGGCGCGAGGTCAGCGTGCAGTATTGTACTGGTTCAGGGGGACGTCGAGTTTCGGGCGGGTGAAAATCGGTGCGAGCAGCAGCACTTCCGCATTCGATCTCCCGATCGATTTCCGGCCAGCGCGTAGGGTGTGACAAGCGCAGCGCCGGCCCACAACCACTGCTGTCTATTTTGCAGTCGCGTTCCTCTCTCATACGAAGACACAAAGACATCAGGACGGACTCAGGGCGCCACGCGTCGTTGGGATGAAGCAGCCCTCCATCCATGCTCTGCAGTCCCCTTCGTAGCCTGACTCTCCGCGTCGGGGCCGCTTCCGCGCCGGTTCCTCTCGTTCCCAGGCTCTGCCTGGGAACGCACTGCACCAGAGGCTCGGCCTCGCGATGTGCAGGCGGAGCCTGCAAGGCAATGGGTTCCCAGGCAGAGCCTGGGAACCAGAACCATGGGTAATCGTCTCGTGCCCACCCAGGGGGTGGGAACGAGGACCAATCGACCACAGAGCTGGCGGAGGCGGATGTCGAGCCATTCCCGGCAAACGTGTCGTCAGCGATCAGATTGGCCGTCAGCCTTGCGGTACAACAGCGCCCTCGGTCTGGATGTGTGTTGCGTGGTCCTGTGCAATGGCCTGCGTGCTTGTTGGCGGGGCATCGGTTTACTGCTGCAGGGCGAACATCAGGACGTTGATGCTGAGCCGGGCTGCGTCCTCGCGCGTGTAACCGCGGCACTGCAGCGAATGGCGGCTTTCCAATGCACAGCTAATGTCCAGCGGAGAAAAGACGACCGCCAACCGCCCTTCTACCTGGCCGACCTCCAATTGCGGCGCCACCACGCGCTTGGCCGCCACGATGTTCTCTCCGGCGGCATCGGGGTCGATGATCGAGACGCGGCGCACATCGAATCCGTAGTAGTCGGGGGTGAGCATCGGGTGTTGCGGATCGAGCGGTTCCAGCGGCCGTCCCAGCACCAGTTGCATTTCGCGCCGGAAGCTGGCCGTGAACGCTGGATCGGCGCAGATGGAGTCCGCGAAAATAAAGCCGCCGTTTTTCAAGTAATCGCGCAGCACCTCGCGCTGTTGCTCGGTCAAACGCAATTCGCCGCGGCCATGCATAAACACGATCGGGTAGCGGGCCAGGTCCTCCGTGGTGATCTCCACGTACCGCTTCTGGCTGCTCAAACGAAAAGGATTCTCCTTGTGCATCCATTCGATCAGATTGGTAGTCGCCCGCGGAGCGTCGTCGTAACCGGCGTTGTGCCGCAGGACCGGCAGAAAGAACACGTTGCGGTCGGTGGGCGTCAGATCGCGGACCTCCTCCAGCACCGTGACCGTGTCTAGTTTCTCTTTCAAATCCTTGCCCGTGGCATATGCCAGGACGTTGATCCCGATCTTCGTTGCTGTTTCCAGCTGGCTACGCACTTCTGGCGAATAGGCGGGGGGCTTGCCGTAGGGCAAATGCAATTCCCACCGGCAGGAAAGGCTGTAAGGGACGTAGACGACGCCCAATCGGCAACAGGTTTGCACCCCGTACAACCACGCACCAGGGGGCAGGTCGGCCGGGCGGACCCGTGCCTCGGCAAACCAGATCGGATGTTCTGGGGGGAGCTTCTCTAACGGAGATTCGAACAACTCCAGCACCAATTGTCGGAAGTAGTCTTCGAATTGCCGGCCATCGCAACCGTCCCCGTTTGCTCCCTCGGCGAAGATGAACCCGCCTTGCTCGACGTACTCTTTCAACAGTTGTTTCTCGCGGTTCGACAAACGGGGCGTTCGTGTTCCACTGAGGAACAGCACGGGAGTTTCCAACAGTTCGGCTGTGGTGACCGACGCCAGATCGACGTTTTGCCAAGACAGATCTCGTTTCCAAGCACGCTCGGTATGCGCCGTCAAATGCTGGATGGCCATCGGATGACGGTTCCAGTCGCCCGGGTCGGCCGATGCATATTGCCCACGGCTGATCAAGGTCTGGCGTTTGCCTTTGGCCAGAAACAGCAGGGCGAAGGCGGTCTCCGAGTACTCATTGCCCTGAAACGCATTGCGGGTAACGATCTTACCCACCGTTTTGTTTTGCAGGCGGACCAGATACTCTGCACCCTCTCGATACCAGTCGTGGCGACCGATGTAGCGATTGCCGGTCAGCCTCCCTACGCGCTCCAGCGCATACATGTAATACAGGTGGTAGGAGGGCATGCCTGGGTTGGAACGCACATCGAAGTTGCGAGCCAGCCATGCCAACCCGGCTTCGATACGGTCGTTGTCCTGGAACTCGTTTCCGCAACATTGGATGATGTCACCTCCGCGGGCCTGCAGCGCATCGAGGTGTTCTCCCAGGATGACCAGCGATGCGATGCCAGCGCACGTCATGCTGCCGCTGGGATCCTTGCCATCGTCGTACGAAAAACTGCCGTCGCGGTTTTGTTTGCGGTTCCAGTATCGCGCAGCCCGCTCGAACACCCGCAGCCATTCTTCTTGGGGCAGATCGACCACGCCGGACCGCTGGGCTTCGTGCAGCGCCAGCAAGGCGAATTGCGTGTTGGAGGGGTCGCCCCCGCCTCCCCATCCGCGACCGTAGGTCCAGGCTCCGGTCTCGACTTGCGCCTTCATCAACCAGACCGTATTGCGTCGGATCTGGGCGGCGTATCGATTCGGGTTCGCCGCGCAGTACACCATGGTCTGCAACGCGACCGTGTATGTTCTCTCCAGTTCCTCGCCGTCCACATATCGCAACGCCCGCTGCATGTTCGGGTGATCCGGATCGAGCCCGGCGGTCAGCAGCGATAGAGCGACCAGGCAGGAGACTCCCCGTGGATACTGTTGGTTGTACTCCGGCCATCCACCGTCGGGCCGTTGGCCGCTGAGTTGGAATCGAATGGCCTGATCGATGGCCCGCTCGACGCTCTGGGCGTCCACTCCCTGTGCGCGAATCTTGGCGGGTTGACAGGCAACTAGCGCCGTCAGGAGTACAATCGGTAAAACCGGTAAGATGGCGGCTGTTCCGGTCCGCGGAAACTGCATGTCGGATCCCCGGCGCGTGCAAGATATGGGAGAATCGAAAGAATACGGGTAGGATGAGGGGCTAGCTTGACGGGACCAGTTCGGTTGCGACGATTCGGCAGGCCCAGAAATCGGCATTACAACAAGAACTCCGCAGCATCCCAGGCGGCCTGCCTGAACGCCTTATCGACCCTCCGGCTGTCCTGATTATAGCGGACCAGTCGGATTCCGGTTGTTGCTCGATCGGGCAGCCATCGGCCACTTTTCTTCAGGATTGACAGGGAATTCATCTGTGTCGAACAAACCTCCGGTTGCCAATAAACCCAAGAACGTGGGCGATTTGCTGCGCGAGTTCTGCCAGCATCGCGAGATGATGGAAAAGGAGTTGGGCAAAGTTGTCATCGGTCAGCGCGATGTCATCGAGCAATTATTGGCGGCGATCTTCACCCGCGGGCATTGCTTGCTGGAAGGCGTACCGGGGCTGGCCAAGACGTTGATGGTCAGCACCCTAGCGCGGATCGTCGACGTATCCTTCAACCGCATTCAGTTTACCCCCGATTTGATGCCGTCGGACATCACCGGTACCAACGTGTTGGACGAAGATGCCGATGGGCGCCGCCAGTTTCGGTTCGTCGAAGGCCCTATCTTCACCAACATTCTTTTGGCGGACGAAATCAACCGCACGCCGCCCAAGACCCAAGCGGCGTTGTTGCAGGCGATGCAGGAACGCGAGGTCTCCGTGGGGCGTACGACCTATCCCTTGCCCGATCCCTTCTTTACCATTGCCACACAGAATCCGATCGAGCAGGAGGGCACCTACCCATTGCCCGAAGCCCAACTGGACCGGTTCATGTTCAACATCAAGGTTGGATATCCTTCGGCCGAAGAGGAGGAACAGATCCTGCTGGCCACGACCCGCAACGAGAAGCCCGAAGTGAACAAGATCCTTACCGGGCGGGCGGTGATCAACATCCAGCGGCTGGTACACAGCGTGGCCGTGAGTCCCTACGTGGTGAAATATGTAGCGCACCTGGTGCGAGCCACGCGGCCAGAGGATGCGCAGGCGCCGCCTTTCGTGCGCGAAATGGTCGACTGGGGAGCCGGGCCGCGGGCGGGACAATTCTTGATCAACGGCGGCAAAGCGATCGCGGCCATGGACGGTCGTTTCAGCGTAGCGATCGACGACGTCCGCAAAATCGCTGTGCCCGTGCTGCGGCATCGCATCAGCACCAACTTTCAGGCGCAGGCCGAAGGGATGACCAGCGAGAAGATCATCCAGCGCCTGGTCGAGGAAATACCGGAGCCGGAGGTGCCCAAGTTCGAACGGGGCAAGGGGAAGTAGCCGCCGCTGCAGCCGCCTGGTTCAAGCCGGCCGCGGTGAGGGGGCTTCAGAGGATTTCGTATCACGATTTTGCCAAGGAAAACGCGCTGGGATGCCTGCCGTCGAGAAATACCTGAAACCCGAACTGGCGGCGCAGATCAAACGGTTGGACCTTCGTGCGCAAATCATTGTCCGTGGATTTCTGCAAGGGTTGCACGCCAGCCCGTTTCATGGGTTCAGCGTGGAATTCAGCGAGCATCGACGGTATGCCCCCGGCGACGATCCCAAGGATATCGACTGGGTGGCCTACGCCAAGACGAATAAGTACTACGTCAAGAAATTCGAATCGGAAACGAACTTGACCGGATATTTGGCGATCGACCTCAGCCGGTCCATGGGATACACCTACCGCCAGAGTCTGACCAAGCTGGATTATTCCATTTGTTTAGCGGCCGCGTTGGCATACTTGATGATCCAGCAGCAGGATCCGGTGGGGCTGGTGACATTCGACACGAAACTGGGCGCGAATCTGCCCCCCCGCAGTCGCCGCAGCCAATTGCCGGCCATCCTCAGCCAATTGACGCGACTGAAGGCAGCCGGCGAGACCGACCTGGCAGGATCGCTGGTCCAACTGGCTGCCATGTTGAAGCACCGCAGCCTGGTGATGCTGTTCAGCGATCTGTTGGGGGACGAGGATTCGATGCTCCACGCGCTGCGTGGGCTGCGGCACGGTGGCCACGACATCATCGTTTTTCACGTTCTGGACGAGGCCGAGGTGACCTTTCCCTTCAAGGGGTCGGTGCAGTTGGTCGACCCCGAGACGGGTACCAGCCAAGCCGTGTCGGCGGCCGATGCGGCCGAGGACTACCGCCGCACCATCGAGGCCTACCGTGGGCGGTTGGACAAGACCTTGCATGAGTCTCGCATCGATTATGTCCCCCTGGATACCAGTCAACCCTATGACAAGGCATTGATGGAATACCTGTTGCGTCGTCGCGATCGGTTTTGATTGTTTGATTGTTTGATTGTTTGTTTGTTCGTCAGATAGTGCTTGTGGGAGGCCTTGTTGACAGTAGTGTTCGTATGGGGGGAGGTCCGTCCCGCCGGACGAATGCTGCGCCATAGATCAGAATGAAGGGAGCCTGTCTCGCGCGGGGCATGACCTGGCCTCCGCAGACTGGTCTCGTCGTCGTTTCCTCTCTCTTTCCGCGTCCCTCTCGTTTATTACGGACTGCGATGTCGTTTACTCATATTTCCTTGCTGGCTGGTATGGCAGTGGTGACGCTGCCGATCCTGCTGCACCTGTTCGGGCAGAGGCAGCCGCAAACGGTCGAGTTTCCGGCGCTGCGGTTCGTGCGTCAGACGGCGGTGGAGCAGAGCACCAGTTGGCAACTGCGGCACTTCCTGCTGCTGCTGTTTCGTATCCTACTGCTGGGGTTGCTCGCGTTGGCGCTGGCCCAACCGCGGGTCCACAACGCGTTGCACGGAAGTCTGATGGGCAGTGCGGGAGTCGCTCTGTTGGCGGCCCTGTTGACCCTGGCGGCGGCAGTCGCGTACGCCGGACGTCGCCCGCGGGCTATCTGGGCGACCTGTTTGGTCGTTGCCGTGGCCCTGTGGGGTGTGGCGGGTTGGTGGACCTACGCCTCGCTGACTTCGGGGCCCAAGCTGCCGGCCAGCGATCAATCGGCCCCTGTGGCCGTGGCTATCCTGGTCGACCACAGCCCTGCCATGGGGTACGTCTACCAGAACAAATCCCGCTTCGACGCCGCCAAGGAAATGGCGACCTGGATTCTCGATCAACTGCCGGTCGACAGCCGCGTCGGGGTTTTCTCAGGGGCGCCGGTGCGCTCGTTGGCGCTCGATCCGGCGGCCGCAAAATCCCAGGTCCAGCGAGCCGAGTTGAGCGGTCGCAGTATCGATCTGGCTGGCCGTCTGCGCGCCGCTCTCGAACTGGTGGCGCAGGACGAACTGGAACGCAAAGAGGTCTATGTGATTACCGACCTGGATCGGCGGCCGTGGGTCAGCGCTCCGCCGGGGTTGCGGGAAGCGGTCGAGCGATTCGGCAACCAGGTACTAATCCAAGTCGTCGATGTCGGGGGACCTCGGGAAGCCAACTGGCGGCTGAGCGACCTGCAATTGGATGCCGAAGCGGTACCCAGCGGCAGCGACGTCGGAATTCAGGTTACGGTGCACCGGCCCGAACGGCCGCCGGCAGGCAATATCGCCACCGTGGAACTGTTGCAGGAAGCCCTCGATCCCCGTTTGCCCATCGTCCGCAATGGTCAACTGGAAACGGCTCGACAGACGGTCGTCGATCGGCAGGTGGTCGACTTGAATGACAAGGATTCGGCCGGCATTCGATTGCAAGCGGTGAACCTGGCGCCCGGCACTCATCATTTCACCGTGCGGATGGACCAGTCCGATCCACTGGAGATCGACAACCAGCGTTTCGCCTCCGTTGTGGCGTATGAGCAGGATCCGACCTTGATCGTGTCGGACGATCCGGAAATTGGCCGCATGCTGCAACTGATCGTCGATCCACGGGTGGGGACCGCCGAGCCGGGTGGACAGCGGTCGACGGCCGTCATCCGATATGCCCAGTTGTCGTCAGCCGAACTGGATGATTACGGAGTCCTCTGCCTGTACGATCCCCCCCTGTTGGCGCAGGCAGATGTAGAGAAAGTGCGGCAGCGCGTCTCGGCCGGAGGCGGCCTGCTGTTGCTGCTGGGGCCGCGTTTGGGGGTGCCCCAACAGGTGCAGGGAAGTGCCATCGAATCGTTGTTGCCGGGGCGCTTGGTCGACCAGGCGAAGTACCAGACCATCCAGTTCCTGGATCCGGCCGCGCCGACCCACCCGCTGTTCCATGTTTTCGGTGCCACCGTCCGCGATATTCCTTGGGGGCAGTTTCCAGTCTTTCGGAATTGGGTGCTGGCCGACTTGCGCGACAGTGCGCAAACCGTGCTGAGGCTCAGCGACGGAACCACGCCCTTGATCGTCGAGCATGGGCTGGGAGGCGGGCAGGTTGTGACCGTCACCAGCCTGGTTCCACAAGCTGACACAGGACGGGATGCATTGTGGAATGGATTGTGGGCGACCGACGATCCGTGGGTCGCATTCGGATTACTGCTGGGGGCCATCCGGTCTTTGTCGGGGGCTGACGAGGATGTGGTGAACTGGCAGGTGGGGGCCAGCGTGACCTTGCGCAATGACACGCGCGTGTATCCAGCCCGGTGGCAATTGTTTCTACCGGACGGACAAACTCGGCGCGTCGATACGACCGACGGAATGTTGCTGTTGGGCAGCTTCGAACGGCCGGGCACGTATCGCCTGCGCGGGATCCGGGGCGATCCGGTGGCGCGGGGCTTCAGCGTCAATGCCCCGGCCGAAGATACCGTGTTGGAGCCGATTGGTGCCGACGAGCTGGCCGAGTTGCTCGGCCCGAATAGTTTTCGGCTGGCGCGCGACCGGATGGAGTTGGAAAGCAGCATTGGGCAAGCGCGGTATGGCAGCGAACTCTATTCGCTGGTGATGCTGTTGGTGGCCGCCATGTTTCTGGCCGAACAAGCCATGTCCAACCGGTTCTATCAGATCAAGTTTCGCCGCTACCAGGGGACCTGACGCGTGTCGATGTGGGAACGCATTACGCTCGAACCGGTGTTTGGATGGGGGGCTGCCACCGCGCTGGCCGCCGTCCTGCTGCTCAGTCTGTGGCTGACGGCTACCGTGCCCGGCGTTTCGCGTCGCGGGCGTTCCGTTCTGCTCGTCTTGCGGCTGATCGCGGCTTGGTTGCTGTTCCTGGGTTGGCTGCGGCCTGGCGTAGTGTCGACCGTGGAGCGGGAGACCGAAGGGGCCATCGCCGTGCTGATGGACCAGTCACAAAGCATGATCCTCCCCAGCGGCGAGTCCGATGCCTCGCGCTGGGAAGTGCAGCGCGACGTGTGGCAATCGATCGTTGCGGCCACGGATCTGAAGATCGGTCAGTCAACCATTCTGCCTTTCGCATTCGATGCGCAGTTGCACCAGGTCGATCCTTCCGACCTGCCGGAGCTGGAGGCTCTGTTTCAACGCCAACCCGGCGGGCGGCGCACCGACGCCGGCCGGGCGCTGGCAGATCTGCAACAGGCGCAAGTCGATCCGCCGCTGCGGGGCACCATCTTGATGACCGACGGCGTGCAAACGGTCATCCCGCCCGAAGTCGATGCCGCTGTGGTCGCGCGGCAGATGGCCCAGCTCGACCAACCCGTCGTGGTGATCGGTGTGGGGCCTCAACCCGACAAAAGCCAACTGCGGGATGTGGCCATCGAAGGGTTGCCCGAACACTACACTGCTTTCGTCAAAAAAGAGCTGGGCGTGCGGTTCGTCCTGGCCGCTCAAGGGGTCCAGAATCAACCCATCGATGTGCAGTTGAAACTGAAGGCCAGCGGCGAACCGGACCGCGTGGTCGGCACCCGAAAAGTCCTGGCGTCCAGACCGAAAGAAAAACTGCCCCTCGACTTTACCGTCTTGTTGCCCAACCAGGGCGAATACTTGCTGGAAGTGACCGCTCGGATCGAATCGCCCGAACAGATCGAATCGAACAACCAGGCGCTCAGCTTCATCACGGTCCGCGAGGGAGGCGCACGGATTCTGTACTTGGAAGGAGAACCGCGCGCAGAGCAGCTCTTCCTGAAGCGATCGCTGAACGAGTCGCTCGATTTCGACGTCGAGTATGTGCTGTTCCCAGACCGTGATCGCCGCGCCGGGAAATGGCCGGTCCGTCTGGGCGATTCGATCCAGATCGACCAGTACGATGCCATCGTCCTCGGTGACTTGGATTCGTCGGCGGTGGATACCAACGGCTGGCAAACCATCGCCAATCGAGTGCGGCGCGGGGTCGGATTGATGGCGACCGGCGGTTACCATGCCTTCGACGCCGGCGGCTACGGACGGACGCCGCTGGCCCCAGTCTTTCCGGTCGCCTTATCCAGACGCCGTCAGCCATTCGATCAACCCATTGATCCAACCTTTCACATCGAAGGGGACATTCGGCTCATTCCCCGACGCCCGCATCCGGTAACGACGTTGGCCAAAGAGCCGGAAAACTCGCGGATCTGGCGCAGTCTGAAACCGCTGCAGGGCATGAACCGCTTGGGCAGGGTCTTGCCCAACCCCGGCGTGCAAGTG